>DATFDA010000173.1:0-18928 GCA_035252525.1 Candidatus Angelobacter sp.
GCTGCTGGTGCTGATCTCCGTTGCGTGTTATGCCACGCTGGATTCAGAAGATTTGCCGGAGATGGACGAGGGCGGATTCATCGTGGATTATCTGATGCCCGCTGGAAGCTCTTTGCAGGAAACTGATCGCGTTGTCTCGCACATTGAGCGGATATTACACAGCTTGCCGGAGGTGGAGAGCACCTCGCGTCGTACCGGGCTGGAGCTTGGTCTCTCTGCAGTGACGGAAGCAAACCGCGGCGACATCACGGTGAAGCTCAAAGCTGATCGCAAGCGCAGCGCGGAAGATGTAATCGATGACGCTCGGTCGCAGATCACCAGCCAGGAGCCAGCCATAGACGTAGAGTTTCCACAGCTTTTGCAGGACATGATTGGCGATCTTACCGGCGAACCCGAGCCAATTGTGGTGAAGTTGTTTTCTGAAGATGCCAATCTGCTGGAGCAGACCGCGCCTCGGGTGGCCGACGCGCTCGAAAACGCTGGGAAAGATTCGTCAGGGAAAAAGCATATTGTCGATCTTAGAAATGGAATTGAGAACACCATCAGCGGTCCGGCAACAGAATTCAACGTCCTGCCCGCCGTTGCTGCTAAAGCCGGATTTACCACAGAAGAAGTGGCCACCGATGCCGAGGCGATTTTGCAGGGCGTGCCTGCGCCGACATCCCTGATAGCGAACAACCGTGCCTACACCATTCGTGTGCGTTTTCCTGAACAAAACCGCAGTTCGCTGGAAGCAATGAGAAACACTTTGCTCACCAGCAGCACGGGCAAAACCGCCACGCTGGGCTCGCTGGCAGAAATGGTTGAGCTTCCTGGCCAGACGGAAATTCGTCGTGAGAACCTTCAACGCAAGGTCGAAGTCACAGCACGACTGGAAGGCATGAGCCTGGGTGAGGGCGTTAGCCGGGCAAAAAAAGCAGTGGCGAGTTTGCACCTGCCATCATCGATTCGGGTCATCTATGGCGGGCTCTATGCTCAGCAGCAAAAAGATTATCGTGACCTTGCCGTGATCCTGTTACTCGCGGTAGTGCTAGTATTCACGGTTTTGCTTTTTGAATTCCGCAGCTTCTCGGCTCCGGTGGCGATTCTTTGTTCCGCATTGCTTTCCAGTTCGGGCGTGTTCCTGGCTCTCGCTATTACCAGGACCACCGTCAACGTGGCGTCTTATATGGGCCTGATCATGGTGATTGGGATCGTCGCGAAGAACGGGATTTTGTTGCTCGATGCCAACCAGAAGTTCGCTCATGCCGGCTTGAATCGCGAGGAAGCAATGCTGCAAGCCGGGCGGCGAAGGCTCCGTCCCATTGTGATGACCGCTCTGGCTTCAGTTGCGGGTATGCTGCCTCTGGCCTTTGCATTGGGCGCAGGTTCGCAGATGTTGCAGCCTCTGGCGATCGCGGTGATTGGCGGCATTCTTATTTCTATGGTGTTGTCGCTGATTGTGACTCCCGCCGTCTTCTTTTATATGACAAGGCGCTCAGCGTGAGCAGGCGCAGCAGCTTTTCTTGTCACCCCCGCACGGCGAGCGGACTCATTACTTTAATAATGGGCTAACTCACTCTCATTAGGGAAGTTAATGACTCTTTAAACAATTTGCGATTGCATTTTTTTAGAATGGAAGGCTATAGTCACCAGTTGAGTATGCAGCGGTTTTTTTCCATTTTGGCGATCATTGCCATTTTGTGTCCCGTTGGCTCGCCTGTATGGGCGAGCGCGACGCCGATGGCTTACGGCTCAAGTTGCCACCGTATGCCGATGGGGACTGCTGGAATAACGCCTTCTAGCCATGAGCATCACTGCCATGAGATGGCGGCGGAGCAGACGAAGGTTCCCGCAGAAGGGAACGGGCCGGTACTGGCCTCATCTGCCGGTTCGGAGAAATGTCCCATGAACTGCTGCCTGCAATCGGTTCCACCTACAGCAGTTTTGCCCACGGGCTCCGCTGTCCCTTTACTGCACGCAGCCAAGTTCCAATTACATTCGATTTCTGTTATTTTCCGCACCGCCGGCTTTTCTTCCCACACTGATCGCGGTCCTCCCTCACTTCAGGCGTAGCGCCAAAACGCATTGCCCCGGCGCACTGCAGCATTCAGGATCAACAGCAACTTCAGAGTTCAGTGCTTTGTTGCTGGCTGCCAAGCGATAAGTACAAATTCCTGAAGCCAGTTGCCGGACATCAACCGCCGATGAACATTAAGAGGGAGTTGTTCTTCAATGAAACAGGTTTTGAGGTGTTTAAGTCTGATTGCGGTTTTTGCCGCGCTGCCAATTTTAGCTTCGGTTTTTGGAACAGTTACGGTGATCGTTCACGATCCCCAACATCGTCCGGTGAAGGGCGCGAACGTGGTTATACAGAGCGGCAGCTCGGCTTTCAACCAGACCGCTACCACCAACGATGAAGGACTGGCCACGGTGATGAAACTGCCATTCGGGCAGTACACGGTAACCGTGGATTCGCCAGGATTCTCCACGGAGCAGCAGGCCGTGGTCGTGACCTCTGACTCGGTGCAGGAGTTGCATTTCGCCTTGATGGTTGCCGCCCGCCAGGAAAATGTAGAAGTCACCGCCGAGCCGGCCATTGTGAATCCATCTTCATCAACGCCGGAAAGCCTGGTAAGCCGCAGCCAGATTGCGCAGGTCCCTGGGGCCGACCGCACCAACGCGCTTTCCATGATCACAGATTTTGTTCCCGGCGCCGCCGTTGTGCATGACCAGCTTCACGTGCGCGGAGGACATCAGGTGACCTGGGCGATTGACGGTATTCCTGTGCCCAACACAAATATCGCCACTAATGTGGGGCCTCAGTTTGATCCCAAGGACATTGACAACCTTGAAGTTCAGCGGGGCAGCTTTTCCGCCGAGTCCGGTGATCGCACGTATGGCGTGTTCAACGTTTCAACTCGCACCGGCTTTGAGCGCAACCGCCAGGCTGAAATTGTTACCAGCTACGGCAGCCACAACAGTACTGATAACCAGATTAGTTTTGGCGATCACAGCGAGCGCGCCGCCTACTACTTCAGCTTGAACGGCAACCGCACTGATCACGCGCTGGAAACACCCACCACAGAGGACCTGCATGACCAGGGCGCCGGGGGCGGAGCTTTCACATCGCTGATTTTCAACGCAACGCCCAATGACCAGTTTCGTTTTGTCGGTTCAGCGCGAACAGATTACTTTCAGGTGCCAAACACGGCTGACCAGCAACTCGCCGGCATCAGAGACCGCGACCGGGAACAGGATTTCTTCGGCAACTTTTCCTGGGTGCACACGGTAGGTTCCGGAATTCTGTTCACGTTGGCTCCGTCCTTCCATATCAATCGCGCCGCGTTTGAGGGGCTCGGCGATGAGGCAGACCGCATTGTTACCACTGACAACCGGCTTTCTTCCTACCTTGGAGGGCAGGCTTCACTCAGCGTGGTGAAAGGTAAACATAACGCCACGATTGGCGCTTACGGCTTTGCCCAGCGTGATAACACGCTAGTCGGGTTGGTCGGAACCAATGTGGATGACACCACTGATCCGGCGAATCCGGTTTTTACTCCGGTAAACGTTCCACTCACGCGGCAGAGAGTGAACGGTGATCTGGAGGCAGTCTGGGTGGAAGACCAGTACAAAGCCACATCATGGCTAAGTTTGAATGCTGGTGTCCGCTTCACTCGCTTTTCAGGATTGGTAGCCGAGACGGTCGGCAGCCCGCGCCTGGGAGCGGCCATAGAGATTCCGCACTTGCACTGGGTGCTGCGTGGCGCATACAGCAGGTATTACCAGGCGCCGCCGCTGGATACCATCTCACCGGACATCTTCACCGCAGTTGATCCCGCCTCTCGCTTTTTGCCTTTACGGGGTGAGCGCGACGAACAGCATGAAATCGGGTTGACTATCCCGTTCCGCAACTGGGCATTTGATTTTGACCAGTTCCGAACCGGCGCGCACAACTTTTTTGATCACGACGCCATCGGCAACTCAAACCTTTTCATTCCGCTCACCATTGAGAGCGTCCGCATTGTGGGCTATGAGATGACGATTCGCTCACCCAGGCTGATGAATACGGTTGATTTCCATCTCGCTTACTCTCATCAGTCGGTGGAAGGCTCGGGAGGGATAACAGGCGGTCTCACTGATTTCAGCCCTCCTCCGGAAGGATTCTTTTTTCTTGACCACGACCAGCGGCACACTCTGAGCACAGGCTTTACCGCCACATTGCCGGCAAAAACGTGGGTTTCCGGCAACTTGGGCTTCGGATCAGGGTTTCTGGATGGGGACGGGCCCGGGCATTTGCCGGCGTATGCAACCGTGGATGCGGCAATCGGCAGGTCTTTCGGCGAGAACTGGTCAGCAAAACTTACCGCAACCAACCTCACGGACAAGCGCTATTTTATTGACCAGAGCAATTCATTTGGCGGCTCGCATGTGAGCGATCCGCGCACGGTGGCGCTGCAATTGCGCTACAAGTTTCATTATTAAGGAGCAATCATGAATCGTAATCGTGTTTCACTGCTGGCTTTGCTCGTGCTGATTGTTTCGGCCGCTGTGGCTGCGGATAAAAATCCTGTCGTGGGCGGCAAGGAGATGCTGCCCACCAACAACATCCTGCAGAATCTCTCGCTTTCCGCGGATCATACGACCCTGGTGAAGGCCATCAAGGCGGCGGGCCTGGAAAAGATGTTGCAGGGAGCTGGCCCGATCACGATCTTTGCTCCCACCAACCAGGCTTTTGCGGAGATGCCGGAAGGCCTTTTCGACAAGCTGATGAAGCCGGAAAACAAGGAAGAGCTAAAGAAGACCCTGCTTTACAACATGCTGTCCGGCAGCATGAGCACAGCCGAATTGAAAAAGCAGATCCAGGCCAGCAAGAACGGCGTGGCTGAGGTGACTTCCATTGAGGGTACCAAGCTCACAGTGGCCGATCACAACGGCATGCACCTCATGATTCACAGCCTGGATGACGATATCGGAATGTTCTCAATCTGGGACATTCGCTGCTCGAACGGTCTCATTGATGTTGTGGACAATGTAATGCAGCTCAGGGGAATCGAATAAGCCCCGGCCTCCTCTGCTGCGCCGTAGTTCGGCCGGAGGAGGCCCTATTTTTTTCGTTGCACCAGAAAATGCGCCAGCTCCTTGAGCGTGTCAGCACGATCAAGAAAAGATCCGAGCGCATTGCAGCCAGTTACTACCAGAGAGTCGGCGCGGCGCAATGATTCATCAATGCCAAAGAGGGCGGGGTAAGTTGCTTTTTCTGAGGCAGTGTCCTTGCCCGCAGTCTTGCCCAACTGCTCGGAAGACTGCGTGACATCGAGAACGTCGTCCACAATCTGAAAAGCCAGGCCGATGGCGCGCCCGAAGTCGCGCAGCCTCTGAACCTCCGGCATGGTAGCGCCTGCATAGATGGCGCCGCTTACCAGGCTGGCGGTGATGAGCGCGCCGGTTTTGGAACGATGGATGTATTCAAGAGTCTCAGCATCGGGTCGCTGATGCTCGGCTTCCAAGTCCTTGACCTGGCCTCCAATCATTCCGTCCACCGTGCCGGTAGCGCGTGAAATTTCTTCAACGATCTTTATGCGCGCGTCAGCGGAAGCTTTGAGCCGGGAGAGAACTTCATAAGCCAGAGTTTGCAGCGCGTCGCCAGCGAGGATCGCGATGGCTTCACCATATACCACATGGCAGGTAGGCTTGCCGCGGCGGAGGTCGTCGTTATCGAGCGCGGGCAAGTCGTCATGGATCAGGGAATATGTGTGCAGCATTTCCAGTGCGCACCCAAGTTCCTGAACACCATCCGGTAATTTACCGCCAATCATGCGTGCGGCTTCCATGCACAGGATTGGCCGCAGGCGTTTGCCACCGGCAAATATGCTATGACGCATTGCCTGATGAATGGATTCAGGCCGCTGCGTGAGTGGAGGTAGGAGTCTTTCCAGGGCCTGATCAATCGCCTGCTGGCCCTGCTGAAGGATGTCTGTAAGCATGAAGCATGAGTATAACAAGCATCCTGAATCATGCAGTGATGCCTGGGCCGCTCGTCATTTCCATCATAAGAAAGGACCGCCTTGTCGGCGGTCCATTCTGTTGGACGGGAGGAGCTACGCGAAATATCTAAGCGGCATGGGCATGAGACTGAGGGCGAATCTGCGTGGCTGCCAGAACAATGGCCCGTACATCACTGTTGTAGCAACAGTCGGCAGCGCCCGCGGAAAGCGCCTGAGTCCACATTTTCTCGTCGGCTAATCTGTGAGTGCAAACAATGGTTGTGGCGGGGAACTCGCGGCTTAGTTCCTGAACATCTTTGACCGTGGCAAGCTCAAGGTCTACGACTGCAACATCAGCGCGGTGTTTGGGGATGGCATAACGCAAATCATTCACACCGCTCACCAGGTTTACAGTCCGAAAATGGTTATACAGGGACTTAGCCAGGGATTCACCCGTTTTGGCGTTGCTTTGGGCGACAACGATACTAAGCGGCTTCATACAGCACATCCTTGGTGGCTGAGGCGTTTCCGACAAACTTCCAATACTGCAGGACGCCCTGCAGGCAGCTAAAGATGATTTACTTTTTAGCCGTGGCTGGAGTCCGTTCCGTGACGGACTCATAAGGTTCGGGCTGAAGCTTTCCGTTCTGTTTAAGCAAGATTTCCACCCGGCCTTCGGCTTCTTCCAGCTCTTTCCGGCAGGATGCCGAGAGCTGCGTGCCTTCCTCAAAGAGTTTCAGGGCCTGCTCAAGCGGGACATTTCCCTGTTCGAGTTCATTAACTATTTTTTCCAGCCGCTGAAGACACTCTTCAAATTTAGGCACCGAGCCGAAACTCCATACGCAGTATTCTACCGCTCTTGAGAGAAGCGGCCCAATAAAGTTTTATGGATTTAGGACAATGGCCCCACTCATCGGAATTCCAAAATCCAGCAGATCAGAGGTATGCGGCTGTTGACCCGAATTCCACCTCTTTGCCAGCGATTCTGGTGAGATCAGGGACCAGCGAATGGATCCCGGTTTCTGGACCGGGGGGTGAGCCTGAATCCTTTTCCGAGTGACAACTATCGAATCCAGCATGGATGAGTTACTAAGATATGTTTCTTTTCCGGATGCGCTGGACCATGAATCGGTAATTCGGCTTCCGGATGAAAGCGAAGCCCTGGACGCCTATTCGCGCGTGGTGACAAGCGTAGCAGAGCGGGTGAGCCCGGCTGTGGTCCGAATCCAGGTAGAAACATCCAGAGGCCGCGGGGGCAGCGGTAGCGGGTTTGTTTTTACACCTGATGGGTTCGTCCTCACCAACAGCCACGTGGTGCACGAAGGCGCCAGCATCAAAGCGGTCACTCCGGATGCAGGTGAGTTCAAAGCCCAGCTCATCGGCGAAGACCCTGATACAGATATTGCTGTGCTGCGCATTGATGCGCCCGGTCTGCGCTCAGTGAAGCTGGGCGACTCGCGAAAAATCCGGGTTGGCCAACTTGTGGTGGCAATTGGCAACCCCTATGGTTTCCAGCACACTGTAACTGCGGGCGTGGTGAGTGCTCTGGGACGCAGCTTGCGTTCGCAATCCGGGCGGCTGATTGATGATGTCATCCAGACCGATGCGGCGCTGAATCCGGGAAATTCCGGCGGGCCGCTGGTGAATGCCGCGGGAGATGTGATTGGGGTGAACACAGCCACCATCCTACCCGCGCAGGGACTCTGCTTTGCCATATCCGTGAATACGGCGCAGTTCATCGCCAGCAGCTTGATTCGTTATGGAGTAGTCCGACGGAGTTACATAGGGGTGCAAGCGCAAACGGTGACTCTCAATCGGGTAATTGCCCGGCATTATGACCTTCAGAATGCCACCGGCGCGCTGGTTCTGGTTCCGGAGCCGGGCAGCCCCGCAGCCAAAGCCGGATTGCAGGAAGGCGACGTGATTGTGGCGCTGGAAAGCGAACCAGTAGAAGGCGTTGATGTGCTGCACCGCCTGCTGAGCGAGGAACGGATCGGCGTGAGTACGAGAGTGACTGTGCTGCGCGGCTCGAAGAGAATCGAATTTAAAGTTGTGCCTGAAGTGAGGGGAGTCTAACGGTTACAACCCAAACAGTTCCCTAAGCCGCCTGGTTTGGGCTCGGCTCACCGGGATTTCTGTCTGTTTGCGATCGTCCATGCGGAGTTGGTACGAACTTTTGAACCAGGGCACCACTTCCTTAATCCGGTTGATGTTGACCACGAAAGAGCGATGGGCGCGCCAGAACATGTCCGCGTCCAAACCTTCAAGTAGTTCTTCAAGAGTTCTGCAGTTCGACTGGCCCTCATGAGTGGTTGCCACCACGCTGATGATGCCGTCTTCAATTGAAGCAAAGCAAACGTCCTTCTGATCCACCAGATAGAGCCTTCCGGCGGAGCGGAGAAGAACCTTCGTGTTCTGGGGCTTTTGTGCTTCCAGCATCTTCACCAGCGAATCCAGTTTTTCGTTGCTGGCCGCAGCCGGAGTCTGGATGCGTTTGCGCGCCTTCTCAATGGCCTGCAGCACGCGCTTTTTATCAAATGGTTTAAGGAGGTAATCGATAGCATTGACTTCAAAGGCTTTGACGGCGTATTGGTCGAAGGCGGTTCCGAAGATGATCTGGGGCAAAGGAACTTTTTTGTCAATCAGCTTCTTGATCACGCCAAAACCGTCCAGGCCTGGCATCTGGACATCAAGAAACAGGATGTCAGGAGAATGTTCTTTCACCAGGTTTACGGCTTCCAGGCCATTATGGCCCTGGGCGATGATGGTTACGTCGTCCAAGGACTTGAGCAGATAGGTCAACTCGTCACGAGCGAGCTGTTCGTCATCCACAATCACTGCTGAAAGCGCCACCTGAAGAATCCCCCGCACCAGTATAGAAGGTCAGTTCCGGTCGGCTCAATAAGGAAGGCTGGGTTTCCGGCCGTCCCGAGAAGCCAAGAATTTTATCGTGAGGCTGTCGATTTCAGGAATTCGGTGCGTCGTTATGACGAATGCGACGGAAACGGCTGGCAAAAGCCGCTTCGGTCCCCAAAAAACAGATAAGGAGCACACAATGAAAACAAAGCGATTTGGAGTGGTCTCATGGATGGGAGCGGCTGTTGCTGCGGTGGTTTGGTTGAGCTTGGGAGCCACGGCAACCTACGCCGCCGGCAAGCAGGACAACAGCGCTACGGCTGCGTTCGCCAAAATCAAGTCACTGGCCGGAAACTGGGAAGCCGAGACCGAGAAAGGCAAGGTCACCAGTTCCTACGAAGTTGTGTCCAACGGGAGCGCGGTGCTGGAAAAGATCAACGTGCCCGGCGAGAGCGAGATGGTCACGGTGTACCATCTGGACGGAAATCACCTGGTGCTCACGCACTACTGCACTGCCGGCAATCAGCCGCGGATGCAGGCACAGGCTTATGATCCTGAGTCCAACCAACTGGTGTTCAAGTTTGCCGGCGGCGACAATTTGAGCGATCCCAACACCGGACACATGCACGATGCTGTACTGAAATTTACCGGCCCTGACGCCTTTACGGCAGACTGGACCTTCCACAAAGACGGCAAGGCCGCTTTCACTGAAGCCATCCAGTATCACCGCGTAAAATGACTCTTTGAAAACGGGGCTGCGCTTTGCGGCCCCAGGGAATTCCTGATTCAGCACTACCCAACCTTGAGGAGAAATTATGCGTTACATGCTGCTGATCTATACCAAAGAAGACGAGATGGCACGGAACTCTGACCAGCAGAGGCAGAAGATCATGGAAGGCCATTTCAAAGTGATGGAGGAGACGCGGGCGAAGGGGATTCTGGAAGCCGCGGAGCCGCTATCGCGCACCAATACGGCCACCACCGTCCGGCTGCAGAACGGCAAACCATTGATCATTGACGGGCCTTTTGCAGAGACGCGGGAACAACTGGCCGGCTACTACATCCTGGACTGCAAAGACCTGGATGAGGCAATTGGCTATGCTTCCCGGATCCCCACATCCTGTGGCGGAACATGCGGATGCATTGAAATTCGGACGCTGCCGGGATTGCCCTCGGCGGTGCCCACAAATGAAGCAGAGGCCGTGACTTCAAGGAATGGATGAAGTCAGCAACACCATCGAGGCGATTTTCCGGCGCGAATCGGGCCGGATTATCGCCACGTTGATACGCATCGCCGGCAGTTTTGATCTGGCGGAAGAGGCGATGCAGGAGGCATTCACGGCGGCCCTGACCACCTGGCCGGAGAAAGGTCTCCCCCAGAATCCTGCAGCGTGGATCACCGCAGTGGCGCATCGGCGGCTGATTGATCACAGCCGTCGTGAGCGCACCAGACGAGAGAAGCAGGAGCCCCTGATTTATGAGACGCCTACCGCGCACCAGCCCGAGGCAGAGGTGCAATTGGACGCAGACGAAATGGAATATCCTGACGATCGCCTGCGGCTGATCTTTACTTGTTGCCATCCAGCCATCAATCCAGATGCGCAGATCGCACTTACCCTGCGCACGCTGGGCGGCCTGACTACGCCGGAGATCGCACGGGCTTTTCTGCTTCCTGAGCCCACGCTGGCGCAGCGGCTGGTTCGGGCCAAGCGCAAGATCGCCGAAGCACGTATTCCTTATGAGGTGCCTCCGCGCGAGAAGATTTCAGAAAGACTGCAAGCTGTGCAGTCAGTGATTTATCTCATTTTCAACGAAGGCTACGCCGCCACCACCGGCGATGGACTGATCCGCCGTGAGCTGTGCGCGGAAGCCATCCGGCTGGCGCGTACTCTGTGCCAGTTGCTGCCCGGCGAACCTGAAAATCTTGGACTACTGGCGCTGATGCTGCTGCATGATTCGCGGCGCGATGCGCGGACGGATGAGCAGGGAAGGCTCATTGTTCTTGACGAGCAGGACCGGTCTCTGTGGGACAAAGAACGTATACGGGAAGGTCAGAAATTGGTGAGTCAGGCGCTTGGTATGCGAAGGCCGGGGCCGTACCAGTTGCAGGCCGCGATTGCTGCGGTGCATTCGCACGCTGAAACGGCCGCGGAAACTGATTGGGGAGAGATTGCCGCGCTTTACCGCGAACTGTTGCGGATCTCGTCCTCGCCGGTAGTTGCTTTGAATTACGCGGTGGCGGTGGCAATGAGTGAAGATCTGGAGGCGGGTTTAGAGCTGGTTGAGCAGGCGGGTGAGTCGGGCGAACTGCGCGACTACCATCTTTTCCATGCGGCCCGAGCGGATCTCTTACGCCGGTTAGGCAGGAAGACAGATGCGGCATCAGCTTACGGGCAAGCGTTGCGGCTGGCGACGAATGGCGTGGAAAAGGAGTTTCTGAGGAGAAGGCTGGAGGAGTTAGGGCGCGAATGAAGGCGAAAGAACACGAATTATTCTAAAGCCGATCCTGGACGGGAGACGCTAGCTGTTCCTCTCCACCACGAACTCAGGGATCATCAGCAGGGCGCGTTTGATTTCCGAGTCGGGGAAGGTGCAGATAGCCTTGCGGGCGGCTTCGGCGTGTTTGGCGGCTTCGTCGTAGGCGTACTGTATGGAGCCGTAGCGCTTCAGCATGTCGAGAATCTGTTCGTGGCTCACGCTGAGGAAGGCGCGCTCACTCAGCACAGTCTCGACGGCTTTGCGCTCGTCAGGCGTACACCGTTCGAGCGCATGGATTACCGCCATGGTGACTTTGCCTTCGCGAAGGTCGCTGGCCACGGGCTTGCCCAAAACGGCTTCTGAAGCGGTGAGATCCAGAACGTCATCTACGATCTGGAAAGAGAGACCGAGATGTCGCCCATATTCCCCGAGGCGGCTCTCCTGGTCTTCAGTGGCCTTCCCGAGCAGTGCACCCATACGCATGGAGACGGAAAAAAGGCAGGCGGTCTTGCGGAAGATGAGATCAAAGTGTTCTTCCAGGGAAATACATTTGCCCAGCTTCTCCATCTGCAGGAGCTCGCCTTCGACCATTTGCTGGGTGAGATCAATCAGAACGTCGAGAATTTTGAAGTTACGCTCCTGAACGGCGATCTTGAAGGCCTGCATGTAAAGCCAGTCGCCGGCGAGAACGCATTTTGAATTGCCCCACTGCGTGTTGGCCGCGGGACGCCCACGGCGGGTCTCGGCTTCATCAATAATGTCATCATGCACCAGGGTCGCGGTGTGAATCACCTCAACGACCGCTCCCAAACGGACGGCTGAGCGTTCGTCATGAGGAAAAAGCTTGGCGGAGAGTAGCAGGAGCGCGGGACGGATTCGCTTGCCCCCACCGGCACGGAGATGCTCTCCAATATCTGTGATGGCGCGAACGTTGGAAACAGTGTCGCGCCCGAATTCGCGTTCAATCGCTGCCAGATCGTCGCGCAGCAACTCAAAAACTTCTTTGGCGTTACCTGTAGCAGGTGAACTCAAACGGGCCCCTTAGTTGCTGCGATAGTTGGTGAACTGCATGTCAATGCCGAAATCGTGGCCTTTCAACAAGGCGATGATTTCCTGCAGGGTGTCACGATCTTTTCCGCTTATCCGGACCGTATCGCCTTGAATGGCTGCCTGTACTTTTTTCTTTGAATCCTTGATCACGCGGACAATTTCTTTGGCCTTTTCTGAGGGGATGCCCTGCTGCATGGTGATCTTTTGCCGTGCACGCGACCCGGCGGCGGGTTCCACAGGTCCGTAGGTAAGCGCCTTAAGCGGCACCCCGCGCTTGACCAGTTTGCTCTGCAAAATGTCATTCACGGCCTTGAGCTTGTACTCGTCAGAGGACGTCATGATGATGGCGTCTTTGCCTTCCACTACAATTTCTGACTTTGAATCCTTGAGGTCAAAGCGCGTGTGGATCTCCTTGAGCGCATTCTGGATGGCGTTGCTCACTTCCTGAAGATCAACCTTGCTCACAATGTCGAATGTGTTTTCCGCAGCCATGCAGTTAATAGCTTACTAAAGAGCGGGAAACGGTGCACACTTTTCAGAAAGCCGGGAATCGCCGTAATCGCGCGTGATCGCCGTGATCGCGTGATCGGAACAGCGTCAAGCGTGCATGCCGACCTCTGAGAGAATTGCGTGTCGCAGAGAACTCAGGAGCAGAGACGTGAGGGACAACAAAACTGTAACGATTCCGATCGCTCGTTCACACCATATAGAGACCGCGCTGTGCGACGGGTCAGAAGCCCAGGTCATCCTGCCCAAACTCAGTCCCTAATGCTGACCCGAAAAATTCTCAGGCACAGTTGCGGCAAAGGAGTATGAATATGCCCAACATTCAGCCGAATGACTATACCCTGAGCGGTGGAGGCATCACCTTCACCTTTCTGAGGTCCAACTTTCTTGGCCAGCCATTTGCATCGTTCAGCAACGGCAGTGTAACGAAAGACTTTTTCGGACCGGCAGTGCGCATCCTGGAAACCGGCATTGGAACCCTGGTCACCGTCACCACATTCATGACCATTGACACTGGGGGAGCCGAGTTCAGCGTGCTTCTGCCATTCATCGAGCTTGAAAACAGCAGCAAAACACAAAACTTCTGCACTGATGGAATTGTCACGGCTTACAAAGGGCCGGACTCGTTCCCGTTGACGGGAGTTCGGGAAACCTACGATTTCATCCCGATGGAAGGCACGGCGCGTTTGGTATTCACGATCTTTGAGAAAGCCAAGTTCGCGGTGAGCAAGGCGGGATAACAAATCGGCCCCCGTTTGCGCGGCCTGGGGATGAAATCTGTCCGCAGGCTTCGCATTTTTCCAGAGCTTTGGCGGTTTCAATGATTACCGCCGGAGATTGTGTCAGTTCGATTTCCAACCGTGGACTGCAGACCTCTGGTCGCGTACCAGAGAATATAGAGGTAGCACAACACCGGCAGAATAAAGGCATGATGAATTCCAATGTGGTCGGCGAGCACCCCTTGCAGCTCCGGAATAATTGCGCCACCGACGATTGCCGCCACCAGCAGTCCTGAAGCTTTTCCAGTCAATGGCCCCAAGCCGGAGATGGCGAGAGTAAAGATGTTGGGAAACATGATTGAGTTAAACAAGCCGACTGCGATCATGGTCCACATAGCAAGGGAACCAAAGCTCAGCATGGACAGTGTAACAAGCAGCGCCGCAACTGCGGCGTTGAAGCCAAGCAGAGCGCGCGTGGGCAGTTTCTGCAGCACTCCTGATCCAACGAACCGCCCGACCATTGCGCCTCCCCAGTAATACTGCAGGTGTCGCGCTGCATCTGCGAGGCTCAGGTTGCCGGTCTCCTTGTGGCTGAAATAGTTGGTCATGAAGCTGCCGATGGCAACTTCAGCGCCGACATACACAAAAATGCCGATCGCCCCCAGGACCAACCCACGATGCTTCCAGATGCTGTCTTCAACAGGGCCGTGCGCTTCCGCGTATTCAATGACAGGAAGCTTGTAAGCAGCCACAATAGCGGCCAGGACAAAGAGCGCGATAGCCAGTCCGATATACGGAACCTTTACTGATGCCGCTTGCTGCAGCCGATAGGAGTGGAGCTGATCGGCAGTCATGGAACTGAGCGCTGGCGCCAGAGCAGGAGCCGCAGCTCCGCCCAGTATCAAAATACTTCCGAAAAGCGGAGCCAGCGTTGTGCCGAGGGAATTGAAGCCTTGAGTCAGGTTGAGGCGGCTGGACGCTGTACGCGAAGGACCGAGAACCGCAACGTAGGGATTGGCTGAGGTCTGGAGGATGGTCATGCCGGCGGCAAGAACGATGAGAGCGGTGAGGAACAGAGGAAATGATGGGACCATGGCAGCGGGAATAAAGAGCAGCGCGCCGCAGCCCATGGTGACCAGACCTGCGACCATGGAGCGCGCATAGCCGATCCACTCAACCATCTTGCCTGAAGGCAGGGAGAAGACGAAGTAGGAGGAGAAGAAGGCAAACTGCACCAGCATGACCTCGGCATAATTGAGGTCAAAAATATTTTTGAGGCGCGGGATGAGAATGTCATTGAGGCAGGTAAGAAATCCCCAGGCAAAAAACAGCGTGGAAACCATGGCCATTGCGCCAAGGTCGGTTTTGACAGGCGCATGGACGGTTGCGGCTTCGGCGGGTTTGTTCAGAGTGGGCACGGGCTTGAACATCAAAACTATCACGGCCTTAAATTGACGTGACAGAAGCATTCACCCGGAACCCACGAAAACCTGCCGCCGATGGACGCTGATTGCACTGATCAAAATCAAATAGCGGGCAAATTGTTGCCACACGATTTGTTTCAGTCGCGTTTCAGTTAGTTGGCTCACAGCCGAGGGCGGCTGTGCCACACAATTTTCTTAGAGCTGAGAATTGAAGGCGTCCGCCAAGGATAGCGGAGCGGGGACGAATCGCCGTGATCGGAAAACATCGATTTTCACCGCGGAGGCGTTGAGGCGCGGAAACAGAAGCCCGCCAATCACGGCGGGCTAAGTGAAAATTGATCGGTCTTTAGGCTACTTTTCGTTGTTTCTGGACCGCTTCAGAAAAGAGTTTGATTACTTCCCGGTTGAAAGCAGGGATGTCGTCTGGTTTGCGGCTGCTCACCCAGTTACGGTCGCGGATGACCTCCCGATCTTCCCATCCCGCGCCGCTGTTGCGAATATCATCCTGCAGCGTGGGCCAACTGGTCATGATGTGTCCACGGGTGAGACCGGCTGAAATCAGCAGCCACGGGCCGTGGCAGATTACCGCAATCGGGTTTCCGCGTCGATCAATCTGGCGCACAATCTCCTGCGCCTTCTTTTCCATCCGCAGAGCATCTGCATTGATCACGCCTCCAGGAAGGAGAACAGCGTCAAAATCTGCCGGATCAGCCTGGTCAAGCGTGAGGTCAACCGGAATCTGGTCAGCTTTGTCATGGTGTTTAAAGCCCTGGACTTTCCCAGCTTTGGGAGCTACCACCAGCACCTGAGCGCCGGCTTCTTCCAGAGCTTTTTTCGGTTCAAGCAGTTCCACCTGCTCAACGCCGTCACTTGTAATTGCAGCAACTTTGAGTCCGGATAGCTGCTTTTCTGCCATGGGGAATCCTCCATACCGTTAGGATGCCCAGAGGCGGCGGAATGTGGAGCTTGGCCGGCAAGGTAATTGCCAGCAGCTTTTCGTCCGGCTGGAAGCTGCGCTTCTTTCGGTCTAGCCGGCTATGCGGTCTGGCTCAGTTGCATTGCTCTTGGCCGCCAGTGACAATGACGAGGAGTTCAGCGGCAGGAGGATAGAAAACGCTGTCCAGCTTTTTCCGGGGCGAACGCTGCTCTTGAGCCGAATATGGCCACCGTGGTGTTGAATGATGTTTTTTGAAACCCACAGGCCGAGCCCGGTTCCAACATCCTGTTTAGTGGTAAAGAACGGCTCGAACAGCCTTGACCTGACGGCGGGTGGTATACCCGGGCCTGAGTCGGCAATGGTGATGAGCACACTCTGCACGCCGCCAGCGCGTTGCTCAGCAGTCGATACGCGAATGCGAATCTGACCGCCACCCTCGACGGCATCAAGGCTGTTGCTGAGGACGTTCGCCAGCACCTGGCGAATTTCACCCGGCTTCATAAGCACAGCCGGGTCCTTTCGAACCTCAGTTCGAATTTCAATCGATTTATTCCGAGCTTTACTGGAAAAAACGGAAAGCAGGTCAGGCAGAAGAGAACTTATGGTGACGCGAGCAGCGCCGCTGCTCTCTCGGTAGAAGCCCAGGGTCTGCTTGGCCATGTGTGCAACACGTGCGAGTTCCTGCTCGGCCTGAGTTAGGAATCTCTTGGTGGGTTCCGAGGACGCGCTCATTCGCGCGAGATATACCAGGTTGGTTACCGCTGCAAGAGGATTATTAATTTCATGCGCAATGGTGGCTGCAAGCCGGCCTGCGGTGGCAAGCTTTTCCGCCAGCCGGAGCTTTTCCTCTTCCTGCTTGCGAGCGGTGATGTCGCGCATGATGCTGGAAGCGCCAACTACTTTTCCGGAGGCATCTTTGACCGGCGAGACAGTGAGGCTGATGTCGAGCTTTGTTCCGTCCTTCGCCAGGCGCTGGGTCTCCTGCCGGTCCACGCGTTCACCGGCCCGCAGCTTGCCAAGAATCTCCATTTCCTGTGCATGGTATTCCGGAGGAACCATAAGGAGCACGGATTTCCCCACAATTTCGCTCGAAGAATAGCCAAAGACGCGAGCGGCGGCGGTATTCCAGGTAGTAATCTCACCTTCCAGGGTCTTACTAATGATGGCATCTTCAGAACATTCAACAATCGCCGCAAGCCGGGATTCAGTTTGTTCCGTGCGCGCAATCTGGCGGTCCAGTTCCAGTTTCTGCAGGCGCTCGCGCTCGGCGGTTTCCCGATGAAGACGCTGTTCGGTTTCCTTCAGCTCGGAAATATCAACCCCAACACCGTGTATGAACCAGGGCTGACCATCTTTCCGGCGCACCAGTCTGGCTTCGCAATGGAACCAGACAACACGTCCATCGCGGGCGAGAACGCGGTAAACGGATTTCAGGGGCGAGCCGGTGAAAAAGATTTCCGCAGCCTCAACGCTCCATCGCTGCCGGTCATCGGGATGGATCTGGTGATACCAGCGGACAGGATCATCGAGCCATTCTTCACGCGAGAATCCCAGCACCTCTTCGATTTGCGGGCTCACGTAGGCTTCGCTCACGCCGCCATCCAAAAAAGCCATAAAAACCACAGCGGGAATCTGCTCGACAAGAACGCGGTATCTGTCCTGAATGCTGGGGATGCCTTCTTCTGCCTCGTCGGAAGGCACACGATTCAAGGAACCACGCATTTGCCGGGAAAAAGCGAACTGGCTGGCGACTTGGGCCAACTGGAGAAGAGCTTCGTCTGAGCTTATCGGTTGGGGGGACGCAGAGGATGCAGCACTTGATGAAGGCTGTGGACCGGCCTGAGATGCAGCCTGGGTTGCCGATTGCTTTTGACTAGGATTTCTCAATGGCATTCTCAGCAATCGCATTCTGAAGGGTTTCCTCGGGCTCTGGAACAGGAGAACGCCGCCACGCTGGAACCTTATTCAGAGATCCGAGCGTAAACCTGCGCAAGGCGCGAATCATTCGCCCGTACGCTCCTATAGCATGAGACGAGAGCATAGACCCCGGCGGTTGGTCCATAAAGGGCATGAATTTGTCAGGAAATCCCGGCATAGTGCAGCCGATACAGATGCCGCCTACACTGGGACAGCCGCCTATGCCATTCATCCATCCCCGTTTGCCGACATTACATTGCACTACTGGCCCCCAGCACCCCAGCTTGACAATGCACGAAGACGACCCGTATTGCTCGGCAAAATCAGCCTGCTCGTAATATCCCCCACGATCGCAGCACTCATGCAGCGTCTGGGGGAAGAGCCATGTGGGACGAAGCGAGCCGTCGAGAGTAATTGGCGGCGCTTTACCGGCGGCTTGCTGGAGCAGGTAAAGCAAGACTTGCATCATGTTGTCCGGCTGCACCGGGCATCCAGGCACACAGATCACAGGCATGCCGTCAGCCGATTTCCAACTCGCTCCAAGATACTGCGGCAGGCCCGTGCAGCCGGTAGGATTACCCTGCATTGCATGAATCCCGCCGTAAGCGGCGCAGGTTCCGGCTGCAACCACGGCCCAGGCGTGAGGCGCAAGGCGGTCAATCCATTCACAAGTCGGAATCGGCTGACCAGTTGCGGGATCGGCGCCCAAAGCAGCCCAATATCCCTCTGTCTTGTTGCTTTCATCGGGAATGGAGCCTTCCACCACCAGCATGAAGGGGCCAAGCTTACCTTCAGCCGCCAGCCTGAAGGCGCGCAAAAACTCGTCGCCCACCTGATATGCCAGAACCGGGTTGTGCAGCCTGACCTTGGGAATGCCCGGGATGCCACCCAAAAGCACGTCTTCAATACTGGGTTGAGTAGCGGCAGTCATAGCGATGGTATCACCATCGCAGCCAAGCGCGGCGGTGATCCAGAGAATGTCGATTTCTCCAATGGCTTCAGGCACAACAGGCACAATCAGTTGCCGCGGGCAGGATGCGGCGTGAAAAGAAGTAAATCATAATAGCTGGCGTC
>DATFDA010000174.1:0-3459 GCA_035252525.1 Candidatus Angelobacter sp.
TGGCCCAATGCTACGCTGCCCAGGCTAAGCTTACGCCACTTAAGGACCTGCTCGGTCGCGCTGAGGCGCAGGTACCGGACGATCTTTCTCCATACTTTTACGCCGGAGAAACCCTGCTGGCAAACAAGAAAGATCCAGCCGTTGCAGAAGAATATCTGCGCAAGTATCTGACGCAGGAGCCCGAAGGCGAAAGCCCAACTCTGGGCGAGGCGCATTGGAGGCTGGGACAAGCTCTGGCGCAGCAAGGGAAAAAAGATGAGGCCGTGCAGGAGATGCAGGAGGCCGTGCGAATCAAGCCCGATCTTAAAGATGCGCGCAAAGACCTGGAGAAGCTGGGATCGTAAACCCGCGTCAGAGCGGTGTTCAGACCCGCGCAGTTCGTAATGTTATCTCGCACGAGTTCAGCTTTCCTGCGCCTATGGTTATTGCTGGTACGGCCCGTCAAATCTTGAGACAATGGCCGCAATGTCCACCACAGAACTGAATCCGATGCTGGATAGCATGCGTGCGGAAAAGCGCGCCGTTGCATTCAATTCCGTGATTGCGGCTATCGGAATAACTACCCTCAAGATCATTGTGGGCGTTTCCACCATGAGCCTCGGCATTCTGTCAGAGGCGGCCCATTCGGGGCTGGACCTGATTGCGGCTTTTGTCACCCTAATTTCTGTTCGCGTATCTGACAAGCCAGCCGACGCGGAGCACCAATACGGACATGGCAAGGTGGAAAACTTTTCCGCATTTATCGAGACCGGGCTTCTTCTGCTTACCTGCATCTGGATTGTGTGGGAAGCGGTGCGGCGGCTCAGTGGCTATCACCATGTCCAGATTGACCCAACGCCTGCGGCCTTTGCGGTGCTGTTTATCTCCATGGCGGTGGACTGGTGGCGCTCGCATCGCCTGCGCAGGATTGCCGTCAAATATGACAGTCAGGCGTTGGAGGCCGATGCGCTCCACTTCAGTACAGATATTTTTTCCAGCGGCGTTGTAGCGCTGGGGCTGGCCATGGTTTGGGTTGGGAGAAACTGGCACGTTCGCTGGCTGACCAATGCCGATCCCATTGCGGCGCTCGTCGTGTCCGGCGTAATTGTTTACGTCAGCTCGCGTCTGGCGCGCCAGACCATTGATGCGCTGCTGGATGCGGCGCCCGCCGGCCTGCGTTCCCAGATCATCGATGCCGTGTTGCAGACCAGTGGCGTGATTGAAGTGGAAAGGGTCCGCATCCGCCGCGCAGGCAATCGTTATTTCGCAGATCTTACCGTGGGCCTGGCCCGCAACGTCACCTTCCAGCGCTCGGAGCAGGTTGTGGGAGAAATAACCGCAGCCGTACATCGCATTCTGCCGGATTGTGATGTTGTAGTCCACTCCGTTCCGCGCGAGACGGGCCGCGAGAGCATCTTTGACCGGATTCGCGCCACGGCCTCACGCAACAACTTCAACGTCCATGATGTCAGCGTGCAGGACCTGGGCGGCAACCTTCACGTGGAACTGCATCTGGAATTGGATGAGAAACTCAATCTCAAGCATGCGCACGACGTGGTTACGCTGCTGGAGTCTGAGATTCGCAGTGAAGTGCCGGAAATTTCAACCATCCTTACCCACATTGAGAGTGAGCCTTCAACCATTGAGCCGGGCAACATTGTTCACCGCGATGCCGTGCTGGAGCAGAAGCTCAAGCCCATTGTGCAGCAGTTTCCTGAGATTCTGGACATGCATGAAGTGGAGATTAAACGCGTGCGCGGGCGCGTGTATATGTCCTGCCACTGCACCATGGCGGACGATCTCTCTTTGGCTGAGGTACACGATATTTCTACGGAACTGGAAACGCGTTTCAAGCAGGCCGCTCCTGAGCTGTTCAAGGTGCTGATTCATCCCGAGCCTATGACGGACAACAGGCGCTAACTCCAAGGGCCTCCCGGCTGGAGCAGTTTTCAGAGCAGGGAAGAGAAGGCTCTGCTCGTTCAAACTTATAAGCTTTTGGTCTGAGCCCATTCGGATTACTAAATTTAATTTTAAGGGTTATATTTCCTAACGAAGTGTTCCACCCTAATTAAGCAGAAGCATGGCTCAAATGTTGCGATCCAATCAAGAACCAGGGACCCGGAAGGCCTTGGTTCTTGTTTTTTCCTGTCTGGCGTTGCCGATCAAGACGCAGTCCGGTCGCTGAGCGCTGAGTACCAAGCCAAACTGCATCACTCAGATTACATCTAAATCCTGGTAAGGGGATTGTATGCTTCGCAAACTTGTATTCTTTGCGCTGCTTTGCTCTGGGCTCGTGATGGCGCAATCGCCCATGCAAATTCCAGGACGGCCTCCCGGCGACCGCGGCACTACGAACCCCAATGAGCCTGATACCAAGGCGCCCAAAAAACATGAAAGTTCCAGTAAGGACGTTTCGGAAAAATTACAGAAGGCTCTGGATAACAAGAATCCTGCCTACAAGGGATCTGATATCAAAGCCGCGGTAGACGATCAGAGTGTTACTCTCACCGGCTCAGTAACCGGCTCAACACAGCATGAGATGGCATTGCAGCTTGCCCGCGCGTATGCTGAGGGCCGCAATATTGTCGACAGACTTGTAATTCAATAACTGAGTGACTTTGACCGGATCGCCTCAGCTCGATCTCATGCACGAGCTATGGGCTGATGTTGGCGACCATTGCCATTCCTTGCTTTTTCATTCGACTATGCGGCAGCTCCTGCCACCCGTTCCGCCGGAATATCTGATTTTCTGACAAAGAAGATGTGGCCATTGCTGCACGCTAAAACTTGCAGCCCGCCCACTCGAGTATCGTGATCACGCTTTGCCAGGACTTCATAGTTCTCAAGCACCTCACGAACGAATCCGACATGGCAAATTGGACATTGCACCATCATGACGGTCCTCCTCGGGCACCACAAAATTGTGGGAATATTGCTACTCCGATGCGAGCTGCTGGATTGAGGAGGTCTGATTTTTTGTGAAGAATTGTTTCAGCAGCAAGCTGCCGACGCCGATGAACTGAGGCGTGAAACGGGAAGATGAAAGATTTTTCAGATAGCGTTTGTTGGCGCTAATGTCTTACGACTCGCCGCCGGCAATAGCAGCAGTATCTTCCTCCGGCTGAAGTTCGTATACATGAAGCGGCTCGTAAGTGAACGGGCAGTTAACAGGACGAACAAGCTCAAATATCACCAGGTCCGCACATTTGGCGCACCTTGGAAAATTCTCACCTCTGCAAATTGTAACCGCGTGCGGAAGCCGGTGGTTGGCATGGATCACACGGTAAATCCCGCTTTCCGGAACTGGATGACCGGTCTGAAATGTTTTCGAATCCATTGAGGTCCGGGCAGAAACGACCGGCAATAGTAACAGACGACTCAGGTCGGCTAAGCATTCAGCGCACGGAAAAGAGTACATAGCGGGAGGTCACAGGACTTACGGATTAAGGGTTCTCGGATTACGACAAAGACCTTAAGGCA
>DATFDA010000175.1:0-7727 GCA_035252525.1 Candidatus Angelobacter sp.
CAGATCATGACCGTCAATGCTGATGCATCCCGAGGTCACATCAAAAAACCGCGGAATCAACTGCACCAAGGTGCTCTTCCCTGCTCCGCTGGAGCCGACAATCGCAATCACTTCTCCTGCGCGCGTTTCCAGATTGATCCCACGTAATACTTCAGAGTCGCAGGGGGCGTTCTCGCCGGAATAAGAAAAGTAGACATTCTCAAAACGCACGCGCTCGCGGAACGCGGGCAGCGGCTTTGCTCCTGGGCGCTCCTGTACCTCTTCCTGCTCATCAAGAAAGCGAAAGACCTCTGACGATGCGCCCAGCGCCTGTTGCAGGCTGTTGTTAAAGAGGGCAATCTTGCGGACAGGATCGTAAAGCTTGAAGACCGCGATAATAAAAGCTATAAAGGTGCCAGTCTTCATGGCTCCGGTCTTGATCTGAGTACGGCCCAGCCACAGCAACAGCACAATGGCAATGGCGCCAATCATGTCCATGAGCGGTGAACTCAGCGCCTGCACAGCCACCGACTTCAGGTTGGCGCGAAACAGCTTTTTGGCGGCGTTGCGGAAGCGGACACTTTCCCAACGCTCCATGGTGAACGCTTTTACGATGCGGTTGCCGGTGACCGTTTCATGCAGGATGTGTTGTATGTCAGCCAGCTTGTCCTGGCCTTTGCGGGTGGTAGTGCGCACACGCCGGCCGATTTTCCCCGCTGACACGATGACAAAGGGAATAAACACAATCAGCACCAGTGAAAGCCTGTGCCCCAGGACAATCACCACGCCAACCATGAAAATCAGGGTGAAGAACTGCTGCAGGAACTCCGCCAGCGCAATGGAAAGAGTGGCTTGTATTTTTTCAATATCGTTGATGATGGTGGAAATCAGCGTCCCCGTGGAATGGCGGGAGAAAAAAGCAATTGAGCGCTGGAGTATACGATCATAGAGCTTGTTGCGCAGGTCCGTGATCAGCCCGAATCCGGCATAGTTCACCAGATATGTGCCGGCGTAATCGCACAACCCTTTAAGGATGGTGGCTCCCACCAGCGCAACGGCAACTACCGTGAGAGCATTATGGAAATACCTGGGGATGAACTGCTGAAGATAAACAACTTTGTCTGTGCCTGGAAGGTTAAACAGCGTGAGCCGGTGAGCCGGGGCGGAGGGGTTTAAGACGTTATCAATGATCGGCCCCAGCAGCAGTATCCGGAATGACTCCAGAAGACCTACTCCCGCCATCAGCAGCACGGAGACGGAGAACTGCAATAAATAAGGACGGATGTACCCCAGCAACCGGGTCAGTTGCCGCATGCGCCTCCAATGCAGGACAGAAACATTCGTTCTATTCTAAAGGAGTCAGCGTGCAGTGAAATGCGGGTTTTGGTGTTCGGGTTAAGTATTGTTAATTACTTAGGAGAGTCCCGATGGGTGACCTTAACTCGATAACCCGCTTTGGCCAGCCGCTTCTTAACTTCTTCACTGATCAGCACTGAACGATGCTGCCCGCCGGTGCATCCGAAGGCGATGGTCAGATAGCTTTTGCCCTCGCGCACATAATGCGGCAATAGATAAACCAGCAGATCTGAAATGCGGTCAATAAACTCCTGGGTTTGCGGGAAAGAACGGATATATTTAGCCACGCGCGGGTGTCGTCCGGTGAAAGGACGGAATTCGGGAACAAAATGAGGATTGGGCAGAAAACGGACATCAAAGAGCAGGTCCGCGTCTTCCGGGAGGCCGGCTTTGTAGCCGAAGCTGACCACGGAAACCAGGATGTCTTTGTCGCTGCTCCCGGGAGTGAACTTTGACGTAATGTGAGCGCGCAGTTCGTGAACGTTGAATCGCGAGCTGTCCACCACAATGTCAGCCAGCGCGCGAATAGGCTGCAGCATCCTGCGCTCCTGGCTCAGAGCATCTTTGACGGTGGACCCTTTCCCCAGCGGATGCGGCCGGCGGGTCTCACTGAAACGGCGCTGCAGCACATCGTCAGAAGCTTCTAAAAAAATCACGGTGACATTCGTTTGGCGGCGAAGAGAGCGGATGATAGCAGGCAGCTTCCTTAATTGCTCACCTTCACGAATGTCCGTCACCAGGGCGGCCTTTTCAATCTCAGAGGATTGCTTGGCCAGATCGGCGAAGCGAGGAATCAAGCCGATGGGCAGGTTATCCACGCAATAATAGCCCAGGTCCTCAAACGCCTTCATGACTGACGCTTTTCCTGAGCCGGACATGCCAGTGATGACCACCAGATGATTGGCGTTTTTGCGCACTGCCCGGCCTGGAGCAGTCCTGAGTTTGGATTTGGGTGGGGTCACAAGAGGGATACTAACACGAAGATAGTTCAGTTCCCGCGGGATGAAACCAGAGTGCCAGCGGTAGCAGACGCCTCAACCTGCTGCGACATGTTGTACATGGACCGCCACGCGCGCGTCAGCATCCGGGACTGTATTTGATGCTTCCATTCCAGCGCGCTTTTCTCGGCCAAAGCCCGGGCAGGCGATTCCGGCAGCTCTCGCAAAGCTGCAAAGTAGTCACTCAGCTTTTCAAAGGCGTCAAACGATTTTCCTTCCGCCCAGAGGAGCGCCATAGTGAGCCGTTTCTGCTCAAAGGAAACCAGCCTTCCGCTGTGAATTAATGCCGCCCAGGAATGCGCGTTCGATGGATTGTCACGAAACCATGCTTGAAAAATCGCGGCTTCAAGATAGAGCCGGTCACGCAGCTCGCGAGGGCACGCGTCCGGCGCGGCGAGAGCATCTTCAAGATATCGCGTTGCGGATGTGATGTCCTGCCGTTCTGAAGCCCAGATATAAGCGAGCCATAGCGAGATCACTGCGTCGCGTGATTGGTCGTTGTCCGCGGTTGCGAGTTCCACCCAGGCAGGATCCCACTCCCGTGGATGCACTCCGTCTTTCAGAGCACGCTGCATTCGCAGGAGGGCAAGCAGCCGCGCCGCTCTTGAGTCATTCTTCAACAACATTACCAGGCGCGCGCCATCAGAGAAATCTGCCCGGTGTCCCGTTTCCGGCAGAAGCGAAGCAAGGCTTGCCAGCACGTTGAACGCGGCCACGGTGTGTACGCGCATTTGGATCAAAACGCTTGCCTGTGACCAATCACGGCAAAACTCGAGCAAGAGCGCAAAAACCAAACCCGCCAAAGGACCGCCGAGAAAAATCAGAGTAAGGCGACGCCGCAGATGGTGCATCTTGCGCGTTTCAAGCGGCAGAATACCTGCGCCCAAAGGATCGCAGGCGTATAGCCTGTGTGGATCACAATTCTGGGCCGTATTGAATGGGGCCACCCGGAAGCCAAGCAGCAAAGCAGCAGCAATGTGTCCAATCTGCTGAATCAGCCAAGCCGAAATCACGGCCAGCGCCGGCACAACCAGCAAGGCAACAATCTGCTGAGATGGAGAAGCTGAGACCAGCGCTTCGCGCAGATGCGGCAATGCCGTCAGCAAAACTATAAGAGCACTACTGAAAACAAAGTATTCGCTGGCGGTCAACTTTCCTGGACGAGCAGCGGGAACCGCCCGCAGCACGTCGAGTATTGGCGTGGATGTGGGTGAACAAGCCGGGACAGCTTTTGTATCGCTTGCAAATGCCATTTGGGGAGTGTTCAATCGCCATGCCAATCATAGGTTGAACAGCCCCCCAAGGCATGAGGTCTTAGGTCGATGTACTTTGGTTACAAGACAAAGTTACTGAAGAGTCAGGCAGATTCGCGGCAAATATCGCTTTGTAAAACAAGCTTCACCGCTCACCGCCAACCGTGATCTTGAAGCCGGCCCGGAAGCTCAAGGGAAGCGCCGGGAACCCGAATACCGGATCGTAGTGCTGGCTAGCAAGGTTTTCCACAACTGAATAGAACCTGAGATGGGGACCAAGTCGATAACTGCCGCCCAAGTCAATTTTCTGCCAGGCTGGAGCGAGATTGCGGTTGGGCAACAACAGGGTGGTCCCGAAGAAAGCATCGCTTAGGAATGTGCTGTCATCACGGCGGCTGACCAGGTATCCGGTGAGCGAAAGGTTGACCCGGTTCCGGGAGTAGTCGAGCGAGAAACTTCCGGTATGGGGCGCGCGGCGAAAAGGACGAGCCCCCACAAGAGGAGCGAATGCACCAATGGGGATTCCGGGAAAAGCCCGATTAAAGGCGCAAAAGGACTGGAGATCAGCAAACGCGCAGGCGGAGGCGTCACTGGTAAAAGAACGTTTCACCACTTCATCCAGATAGGTGTAGCTTGCGCGAGCGCTCAAACCGTGGCCAAGAGCGGCATAAATCTCAGTTTCAGCCCCAAGAGCGCGAGTATCTCCTGAGTTGATGGTGGCTCCGAAACCGGCTTGCGCGGTAACAGCATCAGGAATTCCGAGCAGCGGAAAAGCGCTTGTGGGAACAAACTCAATCTGGTTGGTGAACTGATTATGAAAGAAAGTAGCGGAGAGCTTGACGCGTCCGCCAGCCAGAAACTGATCGAATCCGGCGTCGTAGCTGCGCGAACGTTCGGCAGAAATGGGACCGATGTTGAATTGCGAAATGAGCTGGGGCGCTCCACCAGGCGCTGACAGTAGATCAAACAAAGATGAAGTGGCTTCAAAGATGGAAGGCTCCCTGATTCCCTGTCCATAATTGAAGTTCAATTTTGTTCCGGCAAACGCGCCGGAAGAACGCGGCCGCACCAGATAATACGCAACAGACCCACGGGGAATGGCAGCAGTGCCAAAAATGGCATTCCGTTCCACGCTGCCTCCCAAGGTCAAATAGGCACGACCCAGATTGCTGTGCAGTTCTGCAATATAGCTATAGTTGTTGCGGTCAGCCGGAGTCGCCGTGCCAAACGACAGCGTGAAACCTCGCTCTTTCTCATAGCGAAAGGCAACAAGTCCAGTCAGATGTGAGTTGAAGGTGTAATCAGATTGAAGGTAAGCTGAGTCTCTCTTGCTGGAACTGCTGGTCTCAATGGGATATGTACCGGCAAAATCGAGTATCGCCTTGCCGGTAACGCTGAACCCGTTTGCGCCATGAATGGTTACCGGCAGTCCAAGAAAGTTCAACCCGGAGCCAAATCCATTGTCGAAGGGGCTGCCGGTGGGCGAGGGATTTACGTCCTGCAAGCGCAGCCGGGCAGCGCCATAACGAATGAGGTTGTGCCAGTGCTCGGTGGTCTGACTTTGAAAAGTAACAGAGATATAGGAGTCCTGGTCTTTCTCAAAGGAATCATCAGCAATGCCAAAGAACTGAATCGCATTAGGCTGTCCCAGCCCGGCAGTAGCATAGCGTCCGGTGAAACGCAGTTCAGTGTTGGCGTCCAGCGTGAGTCCAAGATTCGCGACGTAACTTCCGTCATGGTAGCGGCTATTGGGCAAGCTGTTGTTGGTGTCAGTCCGCGAGATCTCACCCATGTAGTCAAGACGATGAAAAACGCCGGACAAAGAACCATCATGGCGTAGCGAGCCAAAGTTGCCGGCGTCAAACGAGTAAGAAAGTTCCGGACTTGGAGTTGTGCCTCGACGCGTGGTAAGGCTGACAACTCCGGCCATGGCGTCAGGTCCATAGAGAACGCTGTTGGGGCCGCGGAGCACTTCAAACTGATCAATGCCCGTGGTGGCGATGTTGCCAAAGTTCACCACGCCGCCAATATCATTCACAGGCACTCCATCCAGCAGGACTTTGTTGGCATTGCTGCTGCCGCCTCGAATGAACACCGATGTAGCAGCTCCCCGCTGGCCGCTCTGAATAACCTCTACCCCGGGGACCTGCTCCAGCGGCTCCAGGATGTCTACTCGGTCCTGGAAGCGGTCGCGGGAAATTACGGAAATCGCCGCGCCCACCTGCGACTCCGGCACAGGGGTTCCGGTTGCGGTGACGGTAATCTGATCACTCACGGCTCCAACGTGCAGGACAAAATCGAGAACTGGAGATGAGCTCATGTCCAAAGACACAGGCTCGCTTTGCTGTGCGGAAAAGCCCGGAGCCGCGGCATGCACTTGATATGTGCCTATCGCGAGGTATGGGAATCGATAATTTCCAAGCTGATCGGTAACCACAGAGGCCACTTTTCTGCCATCCTGCAGCAGGTCAACCCGAGCATTGGGAATTACGGCGCCCTGGGGATCCTTGATGGTGCCGTGAATACTCGCTGGCAGAGCGGCAAAAGCGGACATGGTAAGTAAGAACAACAGGGCCAGCATCCACAGCGCAGGGACCACCGAATTAGGCGCGCCACAAGTGGATCTTCGCGCAGAAATGCGACAAAAGCTGTTACTGACGCACAGCCGAGGGCGGCTGTGCCACACGTTTGTCGTGAGCTTCAGGAAGATAAGGGGGCGCCTGTGCCACACGGTTCTAGTGAGCTTCAGGAAAATAAATCGAGGCTGGTAGCAATTTTTGGTTTGTTCTGAGCCGGGTGCGGGTTCTGATTGCAGATTTGAGCGAACTGCTGTGTGCGGATGCGTAGCAAAAGAGAGAGTCGGCAAAGCAAGTCTCCTTCCCCTCGGAAGAGGCAGTGAACGTTGCAGCGAGGACCGGTCTCCTGACTTGCGACCTGGCGGCGGCGCCTTCCCACCTTTCGGCAGTGGCATGTGCCGGGCCTGATGTACAGTCGCTTACAGTTGCGGGGCAGTAGCGGATTCACACCGCTTTCCCGAGCATCCTGCTGCTCCCTTTTTTAAGGGTGACGAGAGTTATAGATGAGACGAGCACAGAGGTCAAGCGAACGACGCTGAGACTGAACTCACAACCAGAAACGTCTGCTGCAAACGATTCGCTAATCAGCCAGGCTGGCGGAGCTGGTGGAGGGCTTCCGCTCGGATGGTTGATTGCCGAAAACGATCCCGGTCTCTACTTCCATTGCTTTGCCATTCACGCGATAGGGCCTGAATTCCCAACGCATCAAAGCTTCAGTGATGGCTCTGGCTTCGTCAGGAAAGGCGCTGAGGATGTGGATGTACTTCACCTTGCCATATTTATCGATAACGAAGCGAACCGGAATACGGTTGAACCTGTGGCCGGTAAGAACCGGATCAACTTTCTGCAAAACATTGTCGCCGGTTGCGTAGTTCCTGATGCAGACAGGGGTTGCGGCGGACGAACCTGCGGTCTCATCAGGGAGAGAAATTTTTTCCACTTGCCGGACCATGTTATCCAGCAGTTCCGGATCGCGGCTGGTGAACTGGAATTGCAGCGCGTGGCAGCGCACCTGTGTTGTCAGCGTGTACCAGTGCAGTTCCGCCACGGGCGACATGTAGTCAAAACGGATGAAGGAACGCTTGCCCAGTTTGACCGCGACCGGCCGGCGTTCAATTTTGAAATCAGGTCCCAGCTTTTTGCTCTTGAACTCAACCAGAGCCAGAGGATTTTCCGCGGGCACAAGCGAGAAGAACATATCCTGGGCGGAAAGCAGCACAGAACCGGCAGCGGCAGCTTCAAACTCCGGCTTGGGCTCGAGCTGGGTCAATACGTAATATCCGCTGTCAGAAGGAGGAGGGCCGGAATATTTCTGAAAGAAACCGGCGGGGAGAGCATACGACAATCCGAAATACTTGTTGTTGTAACTATTCTCAGAAATTATTCCGCCTTCCGGAACCGGAGTGGCGGGATCAGTAGACGATGGCACAGCGCCACGGACCATAATGGTGTCCTTGGGGACCCTGGCGGCGAAGGGGTTTTCCACCGCGAAATCCCCCGCTTGCGGCGCAGGGTTCTCCGGGCTCCCGTTTTGCGCAAATGCGGGTACGAAACTTGCAAAGGCC
>DATFDA010000176.1:0-4329 GCA_035252525.1 Candidatus Angelobacter sp.
GGTCAGGGCGTCAAGGTGCTGAACGCGGGCGAAGAAGGCGAGGTGGTGCTGGACCACACACCGTTCTATGCCGATTCGGGCGGTCAGGTAGGCGATATCGGCGTGTTTTATGACGAGCAACGCACCACATTGCTGGCAGACGTGAACGGATGCTACATGCCGGTTCAGGGTGTTCGCGCGCACAAAGTTAAAGCTCGGCAGCCCATCCGTATCGGGATGAAGCTGGATGCGGTGGTGCATACAGAAGTCCGGCAGTCCACCATGCGGAACCACACAGCCACGCATCTTTTGCACGCTGGGCTGCGGGAAGTTCTCGGTAAACATGTGAAGCAGGCAGGCTCCCTGGTTGATCCGGGACATTTGCGCTTCGACTTTTCCCACTTTACAGGCGTTGCCGACGAGGAACTTCAAGACATTGAAGACCTGGTCAATAAGCAGGTCCTACGCAATACCAAAGTTGAAACCATTGAGGACGTCCCCATCGAAGTAGCCATCAGTGAGTACAAGGCAATGGCGCTGTTCGGCGAAAAGTACGGCGAGCGCGTCAGGGTAATAAAGATCGGCGACTTTTCCACGGAACTCTGTGGAGGCACGCACACCGGCGCAACCGGCGAGATCGGGTTGATAAAAATCCTGCGGGAAGAGAGCGTTTCTTCCGGCGTCCGCCGTATGGAAGCAATCACCGGCGAGACTTCTCTTGACCATTTCCGCAAAGACCACCAGCTTGAAGGTGTGGTGTCTTCATTCATTTCACGCGGACAGCGAACTTCATCGCCGGCTGAAGCACTGAGAACGGAGTTGGAGAAAAAAGAAGCTGAGATTCGCAAGCTGCAGAAAGAATTGGAGCAGTTGCGCATGAAGTCGGCAGCTTCCACCATGGCATCTCTCGATGACAAGATCAAGGAAATCGGCGGCGTCAAGGTGCTGGCCCATCGCGTGGACAACCTGGAGCGCGGCCAGATGCGCACATTGGTGGACAATCTGCGCAACAAGCTCGGTTCCGGCGTGGTGGTTCTGGGCTCGGCCCAAAATGAAGACGGCAAGGTCGCCTTAACTGTTGGTGTCACCCCTGACCTCACCAGCCGCGTGCAGGCAGGGAAAGTAATCAAGTCTGTGGCGGAAAAAGTAGGCGGATCAGGCGGCGGAAGACCCGATATGGCCGAAGCCGGCGGCAAGCATCCCGAGCGTCTGGATGCTGCGCTCACTGCAGCTTACGCTGCCGTAGAAGGATTGCTGAAGTAGTCGCCAGGCAACACAGATAGCTATTCTGCCCAAAGTTAATTACTTCCTCATTGCTGTTTCTGGTCCGCCCGGAGGATTTTCTGCGGTTTGAGGACGTGCCTGGTCGTTGCTCATGGAGATAGGGCTGAGAATTACCATCTTGGAGCGGCCCTCGCGCGCTCCCGGCATGAACAACATCCGGTGTTGCGGGTCGTAAGCGATGCTGAAGCCCTTTACATCCGTCGGTAATTCATGGTCCACCATGTTCCGGACCAGATCAATTGCCAGCACAGACCCATCTCCTCCGGCGGCGTAGAGCAGGTTGCCATTGGGATCAAGCACCAGGGCATCAGTCCCGCCGGGCGCAGGGAAGCGGAACATTTCAACGCCGCTATCCAGATTCAACGCCAGCACTGCATAACGCACCGCCACGTAAAGGCGCTTTCGCGCGCTGTCGAGCGCCATGCTGGTGGGCTCGGAGGCGGTCAGGTTGAACCGGTTAACAATCTGGTTATTGGCATCAATCACTGCGATCTGGCGAGCGTCCTGCAGGCTCACAAAGAGTTGGCGGCGCCCGGCGTCATATACCAGGTCTTGCGGCAGCGCATTCATGGCTATCACTTTGGTTTCGCGGCCAACCACTGGATCCACAGCACTTACGCTGCGGTTAAGAGTGCTGGTTACATAAAGAGCCTTCGTTTCCGGAACCCACAGAAGCTTTTCCGGGCGCTGTTGCACCTGAATAAGCTTCTCCACCTGCCAGTTATGGCTGTTGATCACCGCAACGCTATCGCTGCCGGAAAGAGCCACGTAAACTCTGGCTCCCTGATCGTCCACAGCAATGCCCCTGGGACCTTCCACCTGAGAGATACGCGCCACCACGCGGCGCTTGACCGGGCTGAAAATTTCAATCGTGTTTGTGGCCGGGCGGCTGATCACCACGTTCCCGGCAGCCATGGCCACTTCATTGAAACCCGGCTCCCCAGGCAGATCGACAATCGCCACCTGGCGCAGTTTGGCTCCGTAGACAGTCGCCGCGCAGCTCAGGATAATCAGGAAAAGAATAGACTTAACTTTGTACATTCAGGGGACCTGCCGCTCAGGGTAGTGGGATGCGGATTAAGGCGGTTCTGCTGCCTTATGTACAAATGGCAAATAGCAGCCGGCCATCAGCCCCAAATAGTGCTTGATCCTCCCCTTGCGTCAGCCCCGATGATGATTCTGAGAGATGGAGCCGATGTTAAAAGTCAGTGAATTTGCAGAAAAAGCCGGGCTGACAGTGCGAACTTTGCACCATTACGACCGCCTGGGCCTTCTCAAGCCCAGTGAGCGTAACCGATCCGGCTACCGGCTGTACGGCGAGCGGGACCTCGTTCGCCTGCAGCAGATCGCAACCCTGAAATTCATTGGCCTCTCTCTCAAACAAATCAAGAATGTCCTGGACGGCAATGACCTGGACCTGCCCGCAACCCTCAGCCTGCAACGTCGGCTGCTGACAGATAAACGAGGTCAGATTGAACTTGCCCTGCGGGCTATTGAGGAGGCGGAGCGGTCTATGGGACCGAATCATGCGCCGGACTGGGCAGCTTTGAAGAAGATCATTGAGGTGATGGAAATGGAAACGAATAAGGACTGGATGAAAAGGTACTACAGCGATGAAGCTCAGGCCAGGATTTCAGCTCGCGCCCGAGCATGGACACCAGAAATGCAGGCCAGGGCGCAGCAGGATTGGAAAGAGCTTATAGCTGAGGTTGATGCTGCCATTCAACGCAGCGAAAATCCGGCCGGCGGCTCGGCCCGCGGTCTGGCTGAGCGATGGTCCGCCCTGGTACGAGGCTTCACTGGGGGCGATCCGGAAATTCAGCAGGGCGTAAACAAACTGTACTCCGACCAGAACAACTGGCCGGCAACATTCCAGAAGCCGTTTAGTGACGAGGTATGGAATTTCATTCGGCAGGCGATGAAGGCGCACGGAATCTCGTGCGTGTAATCGGCGAACCATAAAACCACAAAGAACATAAAAGCCTGATTGAGTAAATCAGGCTTTCGTCGTCTAAGCAGAAAGCTAAAGGCTCATGGCTAAGAGCCAACGGCTGCATTTAAGCCAAATTCAGCGCCCGCTTAAAAGATCCCCGTTCCTTCTGGATCTTTTCCTGCAGCAGCGTGATGGCGTAGATCAACTGCTCAGGCCGGGGAGGGCATCCGGGGACATAAACATCCACCGGAATTACCTGGTTCACGCCCTGGACCAGCGCGTAATTGTTGAATACGCCGCCTGAGGTGGCGCAGGCGCCGATGGAGATCACCCACTTGGGTTCAGGCATCTGCTCCCAGAGCTGACGAATCACCGGGGCCATTTTCTGTGATACGCGGCCGGCAATGATCATCAGGTCGGATTGCCGGGGGGATGGACGGAAGACTTCAGCGCCGAACCGGGCAATATCGAACCGGGAAGCGCCCATCGCCATCATCTCGATGGCACAGCAGGCAAGCCCAAACGTCATGGGCCAGATGGAGCTCTTGCGCATCCAGTTCACCACGTTGTCCAGCGTGGTCAGGACCACGCCCTGAGGCTGGTCATTGCCGAACAGAACTTCCCGCATATGCCGCGCGCTATCAGCAGCCGTGTTGCCGGCGGCATTTTCATAGCGCTTGGTGAACAGTTCCCGCTCAACGTCTGAATTCACAAGATGATCGCTCATGGCTGTTCCTATTTTAATTGGATGCCTGGAGGATGGGAAGGACGCGTTTTTCCCAGTCAGTGAAGCCTTCGTGGCGCAATCTGCGCAGTCCTTTCAGCAGACCTGACTACCCAATAAGGGTCACCGGCTGAATGCTGACTGCTGATTACTGAGTGCTTCTTTTGCCCGCTTTTCACGGCGCCAGTAGAAGTAGAACGGTACTCCGATTAAGACAATCACGATGCCCGCCAGAGCTTCCTTTGGTCGCGCCCACAGCGCATTTAACGCCCAGATGCCGCCCAGTGCCACATACAACCCTGGCAGCCAGGGATACCCGGTACAGCGGTACGGGCGCTCTCGATCAGGCATTTTGCGTCGCAGCACGAAGAGCGCAGCCACCGTCAAGACATAGCTGAGCACCATCATG
>DATFDA010000177.1:0-4752 GCA_035252525.1 Candidatus Angelobacter sp.
GAGCGGAAACTCCCGAGGTAATGTGCACAACTGTTCCGCCGGCAAAATCGAGCGTGGGAAAGCGTCCACCAAGTGATGCATTAAGCAATCCGCCCTTTCCCCACACCATGTGGGCCATTGGACAGTAAACAATAATCGACCACAGCGTAAGAAACAGGCACATGGCGCTGAACTTCATGCGCTCAGCGAAGGCGCCGGTAATCAGCGCCGGGGTTATCACTGAAAACATGAGCTGATAAACCATGTATGACTCGGCCGGAATAGATGCGGCGTATGCCGCTTCCGGCTGTGCGCCAACTCCGCGCAAAAAAAGATGGTGAAATCCCCCGATAAAGCTGTTCCCTTCCGCGAATGAGAGACTGTATCCAACCAGTCCCCAGACGATCGTGATTAACGCCATCATGGCGAAACTCTGCATAAGAGTTGCCAGAACATTCTTTTTACGAACCAGCCCGCCATAAAAAAGCGCCAACCCGGGACCGGTCATCATCAGCACCAGAGCTGAACACATCAGAATCCAGGCGTTGTCGGCAGACATTTGGGAGTTCGCAAGCTGCTGCTCCAGCCGCGCAATCCGCTCATTCTGCTCCTCATTGGAACTGGAAGCTGAGTGTCCCTGCGCAGGCGCCGTGCTGACTGCCTGCTGTGCGCGGAGAGTGAAAGGCGCCCCAACAATCAAAAGGAAGAAGCAGGTTATGATCCAGAGCTTGGTCATGAGAACCGCTATGGCGAGATGAACCACGCCGCGCTTGGACACAATCTATCCAGCTATGGCCAGACCTGGAAATTGAAAATATTTATGGTGGCTATAAATGGCGCGCCTGAAGCACGGCGATTGTCACGCACCGAAGCCCACATTAGAGAATATTCAGTTCAACATCTTCCGTGCAGAAATTTCAAGAGACGTCGCACACTCGTGCAAAGAAACTAAACTAAAATAAATACATGCAATGACGGGTAGCAGCTTTCGTTGAGAGCAAAGGATCAATCCGGAAAAGCTCAGTGAAAAAGAAAACGAAGAAAGTCCGCCGGAGCCCCAGGCGCCCCTCTCATGCCCGGCTTATTTCACAGCTTGAAAATGTGGAAGAGGCCCTGCAGCAATGGATAAAGAGTTCACCAGACAATTCAGATTTCTTTCATCGTAATCCCATCGGCGCCATGCGCGCGGCGGGTCTGGATATTGATGACGATATCATGCTGGAGTTGGAGACCGTAACCAGTTCCATTGCCAGAAAACTGAAGTGAACCTGGCCGCGTTTTGCGGCAGGAGCTCCCAAAGCCCGCCATTGTTCTCAGCTTAAGTCGTGGGCACAACCGTTACGACCGCCACCGGCTACGATGGCGCTGCCCTTATAATGACTGCATGGCCCAGATCATGTACGGCAAACCGGTTGCCGATCAGATTGAGCAGTGGGTACTTTCAGAAGTTCAACATTTGCGCTCCACGCATAATATTGTTCCCCGGCTCGATATAGTTCTTGTGGGCCGCAGCCCCGCTTCTGAGCGCTACGTTGCCAAGAAGATTGAATCCTGCCAACGCCTTGGCATGAGTGGCCATTTGCATACGTTCGATGATTCCATCAGCGCCTCATCTCTTCGCGACGAAGTACGACGAATCAGCGATGACCCGCAGGCGCACGGAATCCTGATTCAGCTTCCCCTGCCCGGTCACATTGAGGAACCGCCGCATGGGCTAAACAAATTTGATGTCTTCGACGCAATGCGTGGCGAGCAGGACGTGGACGGAATTTCCCGATACACGGTGCCGGAACTCTATCGCGCACAAGCTGACGCCATTCTCCATCTGCCTGCGACGGCTCTGGCTGTGAGGCGCATGATGGCTTTCTACGGGATTGAAACAGAAGGCCGCGTTGCAGTCGTCGTCGGACGCAATGACATTACTGCCAAACCCATCCATCACATGCTGGGTGGCAGAATGTGCAATGCCACCGCTATATGGTTGCATCGCTTCACGCGCAAGTCAGATCACAACAACTTCATGCGCTCCGCCGATATCATTGTGACTTCCGTAGGCAGCCAGCATTATCAGATCACGGCTGACATGGTAAAAAAAGACGCCGTGGTGATTGACGTGGCGACGCGGGTTGGCGCGGATGGCAAGCTCCACGGTGATGCAGATTTTGACAGAGTAAAGGAAATTGCTTCCGCCATCACCCCGGTACCGAAGGGAGTTGGGCCTGTTACGGTGGCGGCGCTGATGGAGAATGTAGTGCGGGCGGCGCAGTTTTCCGCCGGCTTGCGCAAGCCTGGATATGATTTCAGCGTACCCCTGGCGGCTGATTCAGCAGTTCACCAAACCCGGCCCTGATCTCCAGCTCAATCTGCCAATCTTACTTCAGTTCATTTGCTGATGTGGTTTTCCACGCCAAACTCGTAGCCGATCCGTCTCACGGTTCTTATGAGCTTCACTGCATGGCCTTCGTCAATTTTTCTGCGCAGATAGTTCACGTAAACATCCACCACGTTGGTAGCGGTATCGGGAGCAAGTTTCCACACGTTTTCAATGATGTTATTGCGGGTGATCCGTCGGCCCATATTGCGCATGAAGTATTCCAGCAGGCTGAATTCCCGTGGTGTAAGCTCAATTTCCGCGCCGGAGCGCCGGACACTCCTGAGCACGCAATCCAATTCCAGATCATCAGCGCGGAGAACAGTTTGCACCGGCCGGCCCTTGCGCCGGATCAAGGCACGAACTCTTGCTGAAAGCTCTGAAAAAGAAAATGGTTTCGTGAGGTAATCGTCAGCGCCAGCATCCAGACATGCCACTCTTTCAGAAATGTGGTCTGTCGCCGTCAAAATCAGGATGGGAATCTCAGGATCGCGTTCCCTGATAAGGCGCAGCACTTCTCCGCCACTGAGTCGCGGCAAGTTCAAATCGAGAATGAGGAGTTCAAAAGAACCTGCGGAAAGCCTGGCTAAAGCTTCTTCCCCGTCACCCGCAATCTGGCAGTCGTGACCTTCCGCCAGGAATGCTTTGGCGACGAAAGATGCCAGCGGTGCATCATCTTCCGCAATCAGAATTCGCATCCGGCCGTACCATCTCCCCTAAAATGGCGTTCGTAAACTGCATCCGTCGGAACGCATTTTCACTCTAGGAACCCGGGCCCAGTACTGCTGAATTAACGTGACCCCGGAGGGCCACATCTCCTTATGCCTCAACTAGCTTGCCAAAGATATTACCATATAAGGCGGCATTTCCCGGACAAAGTAAACATTTAGAGCTTTATTAAGTTAGTTTATTAGTCTTATTACGACCATCCGAGTCAGGAGTGATGAAGCAGCGCAGCTACGGCTCACCAGGCTGAAAAAAGAAGATGGGACATTTTCTTAAGATAGAGCCGAAGGAGGAGTATCAGCCGGACCGAGCCGTAACTGACTCCTCTTCTTTCAGTCTCGCAGCAGTCGTGCGGTATGGCGCGCGATCATCAAGTCTTCGTCTGTCTTAATTACTCGCACAGCGCACCGGCTTTGCCTGGTGCTGATGATTGATGAGTGCTGGTTGTTGGCCGCAGGATCAAGCTCTATTCCAAAAAACGCCAAAGGACCGGCGATTCTGCCACGCACTTCAGCGGCACGCTCCCCAATTCCAGCGGTAAAGACCAGGGTATCCAGTCCTTCCAATGCTGCAGCATACGAGCCAACGAACTTGCGGACTTGATAACAAAACATCTCCACCGCCTGTTCGGCATCGGAATTCTGTTCACGTTTTTGCAACAGCGTTCTCATATCTGCTGAAATACCTGAAACGCCCAGGAGCCCAGATTGGTGATCAAGAATGCCGCTGAGCTGTTCCTCGGTCCATCCTGAGCGCAGCAAATAAAGCAATACGCCCGGATCGAGATCGCCGCTACGCGTTCCCATCATGAACCCTCCCGTTGGAGTAAGGCCCATGCTGGTGTCCACCGGCTGCCCATCCTTGAGCGCGACCATGCTGGCCCCGTTCCCAAGGTGCGCGATGATTGCCCGACTGCCCAGTTCCCGTCCCAGCGTGGCGACAATGTACTCATAGGAGAGTCCGTGAAAGCCATAGCGCATTACGCCCTGGTCCCACATATCTCTGGGCAGAGCGAACCGGCGGGCAATTTCCGGGATTCGCGCGTGGAAAGCTGTATCAAAGCACGCAACCTGCGGGAGGCCGGGATAGTGCTGCCCGACAGCTTCCATCAGGGCAATCTGGCGCGGCACGTGCAAAGGCGCAAAAGCCGCCAACTCTCGTAACCGCTGAATTACATTCGCATCAATGCGGCGTGGCTCAAGAAAATAACGTCCACCGTGAACCACGCGATGACCAGCCGCTACAAAATCCGTTAAACCGTGTGCCTTTAGCACAGCAAACATTGCGCTTACTGCGTTTGAATTTTCAGCGAAGGTTTCTGGCCGATCCAGCATGGTCTCTTCCCTCTCTTTAAGCCAGAATCTTCCCTGTCCCGCTCCAATGCCCTCCGCTGCGCCGGCCACCAGCAGTTCTTCGCGGGGCGCACTCATGCGATACACGGCAAACTTCAGCGATGAAGATCCGCCGTTCAGGGTCAGCACATTTGAATTCATGGATGCGTGCTGCTCCCGTTGAAGCAGAAGGATCTCGCTTGGCCACCGGGTCTATGCATCCCAACGCCAGTTGGTAATCTCCGGCATGTCCTCGCCGTGAATTTTGATGTACTGCTTATGCGCGGCCAGCTTGCTCTTGAATATTTCAATCGCCTGATCTGAGGCCGATTTCAGGCGTGGCAC
>DATFDA010000178.1:0-4857 GCA_035252525.1 Candidatus Angelobacter sp.
CCGGATCGGCAGCGGGTATGCGTGGGATTCCAAAGGCTGCGCCGAGTCCCACCACAGATAACCCGAGCAACACCAGGCCGGAATACTGATCGCGGCCGGAGAAAACCTGAGCCATGGCGGCTGCCGCTACGCCTGCGGTGATCAGGGCGACGAAAGTGGTCATTTCCAGAATGCCGTTACCCCAGGAAAGTTTTTCCTGCGGCAGCAATTCTGGAAGCAGTCCGTACTTGGAGGGTCCGAACAGCGCAGCCTGAGTGCTGGCCAGGAAAATGGCCGCCATCTCAATATTCAAGTTGTGCCGGGCCAGGCCAAAAGTGACAAACACAATCACTGCCATCTCAAACAGCTTGGTGGCAATGGCGATGGTCCGCTTGCTGTAGCGATCAGCAAAGTAACCGCCGGCCATGGAAAACAATATGAAAGGCAGTGAGAACAATGCGCCCACCACCAGCACCATGCGATCTCGCTGTGCATCAGTAAGGCCCATGCCAAGAACAAGGAAGATGATGAGGTTCTTGAGGCCGTTCTCATTGAAGGCGCCCTGAAACTGGGTGGCAATCAGGCTCCAATAGCCGCGCTGCCAGCGGGCTTGTGCCTGTGGTTGAGAGTTGCTGGGTTCAGACATAGATTTGGTGCTGACGAGTGTACCCCGGAACGCGGTTTATAGATGATTCACGAGGGGTTGGCAATCGGGTGACCAACGTAATAGGGCATTTCCTGTGAGCTCCATCCTCGAAACACCAGAGCCAAGAAACCTTTGAAACAAGGAGGAACGGAGTAAGGGGAGGAAAGACTCCGGAGGCCCGTACTGGCAACTTCAGCGCGCTGCGGGTTCGCTTCGTCTGAGTGGCGAATGCGAATGCGGATGCGGATGCATCGCGCGTTTGCGGAAGGATCGAGGATTCAAACCGAACTCGGCTTGAAATGCGTGGTTGAAATTGGAAATGTCGCCGAAGCCCGAATCTAGAGCGATCTCCAGCACCTGAGCGGGTTCCAGCGCCAGACGTGTGGCGGCGCGACGGAGGCGCAGGCGGCGCAGATAGCGGTGCGGCGTGAGTCCGGTGAGCTGCTGGAAGACGCGAAGGAAATGGTAGCGACTGAGCCGGGCTTCGCGAGCAAGAGAGCCGAGTTCGTGGTCTAACTCCGGACGCTCTTCGATCACGCGAACAATGCGCGTGATCCTTGCTTCTGCGGCCAGCGAATTGTCGGGCTTTGAAGCGCGATCATTGCGGTTCTCCAGTGCCCGCAATGCCAGTTCCACGCTGATCTCTTCCCAGTCGCGTGTCTCCGCAGCGCCAGCCAGACTGGCAGCCGCGCGTGCCACCAGAGCTGAGAGTTCTTTCACCGGCGGAACACGGAGAGAAGAGAAATAGCGCCTGCCGATCGGCACACCGCATTCTTCAGCCAGCGTTTCAAAATATTCGGGGTCAAAGTGGAACGCGATGCAGTGGTCGCCGGGCGCATGTTCATGTCCGCACTCAAAATATTGACCCGGATTCCCGAGAAGAAGTGAGCCGGGAGTCATCAACTCGCGGCCCAAACTGGAACGATATTGGAACGTGCCTTCCAGGACCATACCGATTGAGACACCGGAATGCTGCTCCTCAAAGGAGCGATCTCCTGGTCCGGCAGTGCAGATCACATCTGAAATACTCCAACCTTTCCCACGCGCCAGACGCCGGCCCGGAGGCACGATCTGGCGGCTGGGATGGGGCGTTGGAGCAGGTACGAATTTGACCGCAATTTTCGCCAAGAAGTCTTCCTGTCCAAAAGATACAACATCAGCAGGGACGCGGAAAACCGGACTTCCAAAGCCGTGTGCTGGCCGCGTCGGCACCAATTCGCGATTGGAGGATCAACATGGCGACAAAGATTGCTCAGCAGGAAACAGTCTCAACTAAGCTGATTGGCCGGTGGGAACAGGTGTGCCAGAAGCTTGCAGCCCTGGCGGAGGAAATTCCTGCCAACAAGTTCGGCTACAAACCCCTCGATGGCGTGCGCACCGTGGCTGAGATTCTGCGGCACGCAGCTTTCTGGAACCTTTACGTGGCAGACGCAGTTCGGGAAAGAAAGGTAACGACAGTGACAACGAACTTTCCGCACAACAGTTTGCTACCAAGAAGCAGGTCATTGACGCTCTAACAAGCAGCGCGTCAGATGTGGCAAAGGCTTTGCGCGAAGCGCCCGGCGAGTTGCGGCCGGTGACAGTGGAAACGCTGGTGGCCTTTATTGAACACAACTGCGAGCACTACGGCCAGCTTGCGGTTTATGCCCGGATGAACAAGATTGTCCCGCCGGTTTCGCGGGGATAAAACTGTGATCTGAGAGGTACAACAGTTGGCTTTTTCAGAGGTGGAATCATGACAACACACGCTCTCACTGACAGTTTTCTCTCGCTCCTGCCCGCCGCAGGGCGCTCACCGGAAATAGAAGAGGCCATGGATGTTTACGGGTGGCTCGTCGGAAGCTGGGAACTCGATGTGCTGCACTATCGAGGTGAAGACATGTCTTCACAAAATCTAAAAGGTGAAGCGCACTTTGCCTGGGTGCTGGAGGGCCGTGCTATTCAGGATGTATGGATCATGCCTCAGGTGCGAGATCGGAAAGCGGATGCTGACCGCCTCAATAATATGTACGGAACCACGCTGCGCATGTGGGACCCGGCTCTGGGGGCCTGGCGGATTCGCTGGTTTAACCCGGTGAGCGGGCATGAAGAGCGCCAGACCGGCCGGCGAGTGGGCGATGAGATCGTGCAGGTTGGAGCGCGTCCGGACGGAACGGCGACGCGCTGGCGCTTCACGGAAATCACCAACGACTCGTTTCGCTGGCTGGGCGAAGCTCTGACCGCAGATGGAAAGACCTGGAAACTGGAAGGGGAGTTCCGCGCTCATCGCATGCACAAATAGTCACAGCCGCCATCATCGTGGTGGCGGCTCCGCGCAGCATTGCGCTCTGGATTTGTGCTACACAGAAGGCCCAGGAAAATTTGTGGCTTCTTAGTGCAACAGCATCTCCCATTACGCGCGATCTCCGCGATTCTCCAGCTCTCACCGCTCTAACGCTGGGATTACGGACAAATAACTTCCATCTTAAAAATTTCGACTCATTTGCCGGATGTTACACTCGTTTCATATATATATCGTGAAACGATATAAACTCGTCCGCTTATGGCCAGCCTTTCTTCCGGGATCGTCCACAACTTGAAAAGCAGCTCTCGGCCGATGCGCCGCCACAATCCGTTGTCTCTGCCTCAGCTTCTCCGTTCATCCGTAAACAAATCTCAACAGGAGAAGTCTTTTGATTTCCATCTTCAAATCTCATCAATCGCCGCTCGAACAAGCACCCACTTCCAGCCCGCACGCCCAGGTTCAACTCTCAATTCCACAAAGGAGGACTACGTTGTTGTTTAGAAAATGCGCGCTTCGTCTTTGTCTCGCGTCAGCTCTGGCTTTCATTGCCAGCCCGGCGCTGTTTGCCGCCACCCACTGCGTCAGCCAGAGCGGCAGCCACGGTTGCTTCACCAGCATCTCAGCCGCGGTGGCCGCGTCCGCTCCCGGCGACACTATTCAAGTGGCGGAAGGTACTTATAAAGAAGATGTGATCATTCCCAAGCCGCTGGCGCTGGTAGGCCAAAACAGAGAAAACACCATCATTGACGCTGCCGGACTGGCCAACGGCATCAACATTGACGGACAGAACAACTCCGGACTCGGTCACGTGGTAATCCGGGGATTCACGGTGGAAAACGCCAACTTCTCGGGAATCCTGGTGACGAACTCATCGGCCGTCACCATCAGCAGCAATCTTGTTCGCGGCAATGACCGCAATCTTTCCGGCGGCGTGTGCCCGGGCCTGCCATCACCATTCCTGCCGGCAGACAATCTGGACTGCGGAGAAGGCATCCATCTGAGCGGCGTGGACCATTCCACCATCATGAACAACCTGGTGGAGCGCAATGCCGGCGGCATCCTGGTGACGGACGATACCGGCGCAACCCATGACAATGTGATCTCCGGCAATGTGGTGCGAAACAACGTTCCGGACTGCGGGATCACGCTGCCCTCGCACAGCGGAGCGGGCGTATTCCAGAACACCGTGACCGGAAATGTGGTTGCGGAAAACGGCGGCGCAGGCGTGGGGATCTTTGCTCCCGGACCGGGCACCAAGACTTACGCAAATGTGATTGTCAGCAATACTCTCACCGGCAACGGACAACCGGGCGTGACCATGCACAACCATGCCGCGCCGGGAGTGAACGGCGTGCCCAGCGGCGCTCCGCCGGTGGTGTTCAGCGACAACGTGATCGCCGGCAACCGCATCTCGCGCAACAAGCAGGACCTGGACGATGCGGCCACCTCAGGGCCGACGGGCATCAACTTGTTCAGCCTTGTTGCGATGCCGGGCACGATCATTGCCGACAACTTCATCTTCCAGGAAGCGCTCGATATCGCAGTTAAAGTTCCGGCCGCTTCCGGCGCGACGGACATACAAGTCCATTTGAACGATTTGCTGAAGCCCGTGGGCCTTGAAAACAACGGCACCGCCGCAGTTGACGCGACGGAAAACTGGTGGGGCTGCCCCGCAGGTCCGGGCCGTCCAGGATGCAGCACCATCACCGGTTCGGGCAGTGTGTTATTCCAGCCCTGGCTGACCAGGCCGAACCAGAGCAGCGAACATCACGACGGGCACGATCAAGAAGATTGATTGCCAAATGAGCCTGCCTGCGGAGACGCCGGGTTCGCTTGGCGTCTCCGTTGTTTAGCACTGGCCTCCTCTGGTCCATTGCTGGGCCTCACAGTTCTGAGTTGATTGTCCAACCCGCAGTGTGGCGTTTTCGTCCAAGCAACAAGGAGAATG
>DATFDA010000179.1:0-28424 GCA_035252525.1 Candidatus Angelobacter sp.
GGAGTCTTCATTTGTTGGAGAAGCAGTTGGAAGTCAACAGCGAATGTACAAGATAGAGGTTCTTTGCAGGAAAGGTAAGAGCAAAATTGAAAGGTCACCACAAAAGCTAATATCCGGCGAGTAGACGACCCTTGCAGAAGCTATGCGATTCTTCGAGCCAGCACAAGGGTAATGTCGTCCGGTTGCTCGACTGCTCCGATCCAGTCTTTCACGGCGGCCACGGCCTGGGCGCTGATGCGGTCCAGCGGCAAATGGCGGTTGGCCGCAATTGCCTCGATCAGGCGCTCTTCACCGAACTCGCCGAATTCATTCTCGGGTTCGGTCATCCCGTCACTAAACGAGATGAAAATGTCTCCGGGGTGAATTTCGACCGTCTCTTCCTGGTACTCCATATTATCGAAAAGCCCCACCACCATTCCTCCCGCTTCCAGCCGGCGAATAGAGCCGTCCTTTCCCAAAAGGATGGGGGCAAGATGCCCGGCATTGGAGTAGGTCAGGCGGCGAGTATCGCCATCGTAAAAGCCCAGGAACAGAGTGGCATACTTCTCCGGCTGAGTACTGCGGAACAGATGACGATTGAGCAGCCATAGCATGTGCGCCGGCGAGGGCGGAGCGGGGCGGGCGCTGATGGTGCTGGTGCGGCCTGTTGTGCCGTAGGCTGCCGCTTCCATGGAAACCGCCTGCTCCTGCTCGTAAGCCCGGACAGCGGAATGAATGGTGGCCATCAGCAGCGCCGCTGAAATTCCTTTACCGCTGATGTCGCCCACGGCTATTCCCATCTGGTCAGGGCCGTAGGAGAGAAAATCATAGTAGTCGCCGCTGACGATGCGGGCTGGATGACAGATGCCATGTACCTCAAGGGTTCGCGTGCCGCTGACATTGCGGGGAAATAGCTGCTCTTGTACCTCGTGAGCAATCTCCAGTTCACTCTGAAGGCGCTCCTTTTCCTTTTGTTCCGCAATCAGGCGCTGCAAGGATTCCGTCATGGAATTGAATGCGGTTTGCAAGGCTGCAAGCTGGTCACGCTCCCGTACCTGGATGCGATGTTCGAAATCGCCGCGGTTCACATGCTGGGTGGCGCGGTAAAGATTGGCAACCGAGTAAGTGATGGTGCGCGTGAGCCTGATGCCAATCAGTAACGCAACGAGAATGACGATGGCAAAAGTTGCGGCAATTGCAACCAAAACGGTGCCAATTACGCCGGTCCACAATTCCATGGAACCCGTGAGGTAGGAGTAAATGGTGGAAAGGCGAGTTGTGCCAGCCAGAAAAGCGCCCATGCTGGTACCGGTCGTCCATTCCGTCGTCTGGATGAGCCCGCGAAACGTCAGCTCCTTGTCCCATGCGCCTTGCGGCTGCGGCGCGGTCCCGGCGGTTAGAAGGCCGGCATCTGAGCCGGGCTGGGACGCTGCCTTGTTACGGATGGTGATTTTTTTCCCGTCTTTTTCAATCTGCACATCGGGCTCAAGGATGGTCAGCTCTCCCAGAGGTGCGGCAATGCGGGCAAGAAAGCTTTGGTCCAGTGGCACGTCTGACAAGAGCAGTTCGGGACCTTTTGTAGTCTGAATTCTGGCAGCAGCACGAAGTTTGAGGTGTCCCTGATCCTGGATGAGGCCACTGAAATCGTTCTTGAACCAGGACGGCACCTTGCCTGCAGGCATTAATTCCATCGTGCGGCCAGGGAAGAGGGTATCCTTCGCCATAATCTGTTCAGGCGTGCTGCCGCGTTTTGTGATCTGCTCGGCGGCAGCAGCATTGGCGGCTTGCAGCCGTTGCGTGTACTGCCGGATCTCATAAACAGTAAAGAATGTGGCTAGTTGCTCCAGCATCAGGTATCCGCCGCCCAGAGCCAATGCCATTGCCAGCGTGACCGGAACTCCACCAATGAACAGGTAGGTAACAATCAGGCGGTTGCGCACGCTCCACATTACGTGGCCGCGAAACCAGCGTACGGCAAGGAACAGGAACAGAACGGCGACAAGGAAGGTGAGAAAGCTGGTCCATCCGCTCAGAGGAGAAGCTGCATGAGGCAGGTTGACCAGGCGCAAGATGCGCTCAAGCGCCAGCAGCAGAAGGTCAATGCCCGCCAGATAAAGGGTAAACCGCGACAGACGAGTACGCGGCACCATGCCCCAGGAGGCCAGTTTTCGCGAGATTTTCGTCCAAGTGACCAAGCTCTTGTGATTATAGCCGCAAGAGTGCTCGCTGAAGGGAGCAGGCAATTAAAGGATTGTTGCGAATCAGAGCCTGTTCAGCAACGCCTGATGGTATTCGTCCCCGTGGGTCAAGCCGAGGGCACTCGCGGCTGATTTAAGCCTGTGATACGCGCCGAGAGAGTCAATGCCGAAGACGTTCCGCAGGCGCGGCAGGCTGGCCGAGGCGTCCATACGGAAGATGATCCACAGCTTAATTTTGGCCAGTGCCAGCAGGGAATAAAGCCTGAACTCAGTGGCTGCCTGCACCAGTTCCTGCGCCAGCAGCGTGGTCTGCTTAGAGCTCGGCAGCCGCGCTGCTTCCCCGGAGAGCTCCATATTGCCCCACTCAATCAGCACCAGCGAATTATGGGACATGCGGAGCAGATACTCGCGCATCAGGTGGATTCGCTTGCGCTGCCAGGAGCGGAACTCCAGTGGAGAGAGATGCAGCCGGAAATTGACTTCGTGCGCCGGGTTGAGCAGTGACTCGAGTTCTTCGAATTCCGCGGGCCGGAGGTAAGGGGTTACGTCTTCAATGGTGCGTCGCGGGAATCTTCCCAAAAATTGCAGGGCTGTATATCCGGCAAACACCAGCATTGCGCCTACCACAGCTATCGTGATGAGATCGAAAATCATCGTTTCAGAATTTTCTTTACGGTGCTGCTGTACTGCCTGACTTCCGCAAGCATTTCTTCTGGCGTCAAGGCTGGGGGTTGGCCTTGCAGCGGGCGACCTGGTTCCGGCGAAATAAAAGTCAGCAACCAGACCACCACGGCAAGAGTGTAAGCGATAGGAGGGGCTATTCGTACAACATAGTCCAATTTTGTTCCGAATTCAGAACGTAGCAGGAAAACCACTAGAAACCCGGCCGCAGAGATGCCAAAACCCAAGGCGATTCCAAACGGCCTTTGCTTCCATTTCATATGGAAGAGCTGAACCAGGGCGAAAAACAGTAAGAGAGTCCCAAGTTGCAGGAACCGCACCGCTAGTTCCATAAAGATGATGATTGTAAAGGCCCTGCTGGCCTGTGCAGGCGGTTTGGCAAGTGAGCGTATCACCGCGGTGCAGACCATAACTACTCCGATCGCAGGGAAAAGGAAGCGAAACCAGGGTATATGGTAAAAACCGGCGAAGACAGACTTGAATATCTCCAGGAGGGCAAGAAAGGCAAGTACAACATACAAAGCTTCGATAACCCAGAACGCGCGCAGATATACGTAGGCGTTGTTTCTGACCGCAACAGTCGTGATTGTTCCAATGACTGACAGGGAAACAGACGCAAAGAACGCCGGAAATTGCTCATAAAAGCGGCGGGCAGCCAGATACAGCAAAAGGCAAAGCTGCAGTATGGTGGCTGCGACCGCGAGTGCCAGTTCAGCGATTTTCATTGAAGGCGAGTGGCCAGCTTATACCAGTCACTCGCTTCAGGCAATGAGAGTACTGATCAGCGAACCTTCGGAATTGGGACTGGAACAGGCATATCTGCTGCCGCCGGCGCCGAGGGTGATGCTTTTGGAATTGGGACAGGAACAGGCATATCTGCTTGCGCTTGTGCCGACGCGGATGTTTTCGGAATAGGAACGGGAACAGGCATGTCCGCTCTCACTTGCGCCGATGCTGCCGTCATCAACAGAACACCAAAAATGAATGTGCCAAGAATCGTTTTCTTCAAAGTTTCCTCCTTCAGTAGTCACACGGCTCCTGAGAGCCAAAGGACAGCAAAAACTCGGGGTCCCGAATTCAATTTACTAGATGGTCCGGACAAGCAAAGGGAGAGGGCTGCAAAAGCGACTCAAATTCCTTCAGAGGAATTGTACTCAGACTCCCGGAGGGAGCAATGTTAATGTTGAAAGATCATTGATCATGGAACGCTTTAACTCACCTCAATGAATTCTTCATCTTCTTCCGGCAGAATCGCAGCGCCTGGCACAAAGTCAGAGGCAAGCTGTGCGCCGGTAAGAATCATCAGGCCGGAAATAAAAGCCCAGAACATCAAAGTTACAGAAATGGAAAATGGCCCATACACTTCAGGGAAGTTCAGCCAGGGGAGAGCGGTAACGTAGAGGTATTTCCCCAACTCCCACAGAATTCCCATTGCCACCGCCGATGGCAGCACACTGCGCGCCTTCACTTTTCCGTGGGGCAGAATCCAGTACAGCAGGAAGAACATTCCGATGCTGCATGTGGTGGCCAAAACTTTGAGAGTCATGGCCGTAAGCACCGTGAAAACAATGTTTCTGTGCCCCAGCATCATGATCTCAAGCGCCCACTGGTTCCCGGCGGCCAGCACGACTGAAACAAGAGTCAGGATGCCGCAGGCAAATGCCAGCAGCAGAGAGACAAACTGGTTTCCCAGATAGGACCGGTTTTTGGCGAATCCCCAGATCCGGTTAAACGCAACTTCCAGCGGCAGAAAAACACCGGTCGAGGTGATCAACAAGATCACGATGGACGCCATTTTCACACGGCGCCTGGTCTTGACCAGATTATCGAGGCTGCGGATGACGAAATCCTGGTTCGTGGGCAGGTGATCGCGCAAGAACTGTGAGACCACGTCAAACATGACCTGGGAGTGAAAAACGTTTCTAATCAGCCAGATCAGAAGCACCATGAAAGGGAAGAAGGAAAGAATTGCGTTCGCGGCTACGGAAAAAGCGAATGTGTGCGCCTCAGTCTTGGTCAGATAGCGCAGGGTGTGCAAGCCGCGTTTTCGCAACATTTGCCCCCATCCGTGAAGCAGGGCTTCAGCGGGCGACTGAGGCAGACGCGCTGGTTCAATGGCTGGCGAGACTGAGTTTGAGGACATGTAAAAAACTGTTAAATCGTAGCAGAAACCAGCTAGCGCAAAAGCGGCCAAAACACCTGTCGCCAGACACGAAAGTTACTTATTTAACGGACCTTTTGCGCGCCCACGGCGCATTAAGACTGAAACTTTTGCCGGACATGCCGGTAAATAAAAACCCTTTACAAACTCCAGAGTTCCTGAATATGATGCCTAGCCCGCCCAAAAGTGCATGTCCGGGTGGGTAGTTTGGGTTGATGTTTTGGTCACTGCGCAGTACAACTTCGCGGAACAAACCAGGGTTGCGTCATGGCTAACGCTCTTGTTGCAACCTTTTTGTTAACGGGGAGACTGGCGGCAAAGCAGCAACCTCTTCTCTCTTCCTGACTTCCGGCAGGGGAGAATTTCACTCATTGAGGCGAAAGGAGTTAGTTTGTGAGAGAGAAGGGTACAGTTAAATGGTTTAACGGCGCCAAAGGGTACGGATTTATCCAGCGTTCAACCGGGGAAGACGTTTTTGTTCATTTTTCTGCCATTCAGGAAAATGGATATCGCACCCTGAACGAGGGCGAAACCGTGGAGTTTGAACTCCTCAAAGGTCCCAAGGGATATCTGGCAGCCAATGTAATGCGCGGTGCAGCGAGCTAGTTTAAGCTAACAAAAGATCAGCCCTTGCCGCCCGGCGAGGGCTTTTTGGCATTTGCGGCCTGCTAAGAAAGATCGCTTTTGGTATAGGGAATAAACCGGCCTTTTGAGTGGATCTAACGGTAGAAAAAAGCGAAGCTGAGCCAAACTTTGACCATTAAGGGTCCAGCCCATGAGAGAAAGGCACGGCTTGTCACCTGGATTCGCTCGGCCGCCAGTTCCACAGTTCGCAACATCGTCCCTCCGTCCGGAAGAGTTAGCTTCGGAGGACAAATCAGCAGACCTCAGCCTGACTTGTCATGATCAGCATTTACCCGCTGGATTAAGAAACGAATAAAGCCGAATTATCGTTTTTAAGAATTGTGTTGCTGCACGCTCGCAGTAGAACCCTATTTGGCCGTTCCAGGCCCTTGCGCGGTGGACGGTGCTTTTACGGCAACCAGCGGCTGGCGGGCAAAACTGCTGCGCTTGCGCACGATAACGCGGTTCAAAACATGTCCGCTTTCATCTGATCCCATCACGATGTATTCAAGCTGTGGCCCGTCCAGCAACTGCGCCAGAACCTGTGTGGGAGTTGCCTGGCTGATGTACGCGATCACCGGATCTGTAGTTATCTCCGGGGCAACTTCAATCGAGGTTCCAATTTTTGAGCCCACCAATTGCAGGACCTTTCCCAGTTCAGCCCTTTCCGCTACAACGCTGAGCAGCCCATTGCGGTAGTTGACAGAAACAGTTCCTGAAGTAGTTTGTGCGAGGGATTGGAGTGTGGTCGACGCAGACGCGCCCTGAGCTGAAGCTGGGCCAGTCGCCGCGGCATTTGCAGGTGTTTGCAAGATTGCAGGATTGACCTGCTGAGGCAAACTCGGTGTACTCGCGATTTGGGCGCCGGCAACACGCGCATTCGAGCCCGAAACCGGGTGTGCGGGTAAGGGCTTGCTCTGGGCTGGGGCAGCCGTTCTGGTTTGGCCGAGTCCCGAAATTGATGAAATTAAGCCGATGAGGAGTGCGGTCGCGATCTTGTATGACGGCATAAAACTCCTTTCCCGTTTAGCCTGCATGGGTCTAATCCATGCGGCTCAGGAGTCTTCAGGCGTTTCCACTCTGAAAGTGAAAGTGGCTGGTTCTTTCCCGGAAGAAACCTGTGAAGCCGGATATCATCATGAAAGATTTTGATTAGAAGCCTGTTGGCGCGCCATTAATTTCATTAATTACATTCATGAAAAAGCACGAGTTCCCGACTAATTGATTGTGCGTTCATGAACCTCAGAATTCAGGGCCGCCGGAGCCCCCGGTGCCATTTTGAGCGGTAGAGACACGCGGAAGCACGAGCCCTGGCCTGGAACACTAATTACTTCTATATCACCGCCGTGAGCCTGGGCGATGCAGCGGGCAAAATGCAGCCCCAAGCCTGTGCCCGGCACGGTGGAGTTTCTGGCTGCGCTGGTGCGGTAGCCGCGTTCAAAAATACGCGTTTGTTCCTGGGCGGGAATGCCGCATCCCGTATCCGTGACGGAAAGAATGGCCATATCGCGATGAGAGGTAAGAGACACATCCACTCGTCCATTGGGGCCGGTGAATTTGATGGCGTTGTCCAGCAAGTTCAGAATCAACCGCCAGAGCTGGCCTGCATCAAAGAGGCCGGCGATATTGCGTTGCACAGCGCCGGAGATATGAATGTTGCTTTCTCCTGACTTCAACCGCATTCCATCGATCGCGGCCTGCACCAGTTCAGAAAGATCCTCTGTTTGGCAATTCAACTTGATTTCATCGTTATCTGATTGCGCCAGGTCCATCAAGTCAGAGACAGTACGGGCCAGCAGTTCCACATGCTGCAACTGGCTGGAGAGCATCTCCTTAAAAGTGCTGTCGCCCTGGTTGATTCGCAAAGCCTGCTCCGCTTCAGCCCGCATTACGGTCAAGGGCTGGCGAATCTCATGAGAAAGGTTTCGCAGAAACTCAGACATGCGCTGGAAAGACGCCTGGAGTCTGGTCAGCGTGCCGTTAATGCTGTTGCTGAGCTGGTCGAGTTCGTCGTCTGTGCCAAACACGGGCAGGCGCTTAGCGGTATCAAAAGGGGTAAGTTGGCGTGCCGCGGCTGTAATCTCCTGCAACGGACGCAGAACAGTTCCAGCCATCAGCCAGCAATTTGCGCCGTGCAGCAGGAGCAAGAACACGACAATGGCCATGATCATGATGCCGGTATGAGCAATCTCTTCATCGGCATCGACCAGGGACAGGCCCACCCGGAGCAGATAGCGATGCATTTCCGTTCCCGACACGGGAATATTCAGGATGCGTATTCTGCCGCCGGAGAGCGTGAGGTCCTCGAACTCTTCATGCCCTGAGGCCAGAGCCTGGCGGGCGGCCGGGCTGAAATTGAGCGGCGCGTCAGCCAGTGCTCTTGAGGTTTCCACCGCATGACCTGAGTCGTCCAGGAGTTGGTAATAACGGGAGGATTTTTCGAAGTGCTCGCGGACCTCCAGATCGGCGGTCTTGCTGGCCCAGCGCACCTGCCCGTCGCGGATTTGCAGCATGCTGCGGACGGCAATGGTACGGTCTTCCAGCTCATCGTCAAGTTTGCTGGAGATGTGGCGGGCAAGAAAGGCGTACGCGCCCCAGGCGAGGACAATCACCAGGAGCGCGAACGACAAGGTTTGCTTGAACGCCAGCCGGAAACGCAGGCTACGTGGAAGCAGTTGTCTCATTTATTGGTTGGCGGCGAGCATGTAGCCGACCCCGCGCGCAGTGTGAATGAGCGGCTTTTCAAAGCCATGATCAATCTTCTGGCGCAGGTAGTTGATGTAAACGTCCACAATGTTGGTCAGGCCCTCAAAACCCAGGTTCCAGACGTGTTCTACCACCATGGTTCTGGTTACGGTACGGCCGGCATTGCGCATCAGATACTCAAGCACGGCATATTCGCGCTGGGTAAGGTTAATCTGCTTTCCGGCGCGCGTTACCATGTGACGCATGCGGTCTAATTCCAGATCTTCCACGCTGAGTTTATCCAGCAGTTCCTGCGGACGGCGCAGCAGCGCATGCAGGCGAGCCAGCAGCTCTTCAAAAGAGAAGGGTTTTACGAGGTAATCATCAGCGCCGGCCTGCAGACCGCAGACCCGGTCAGAAACATCGCGACGCGCGCTCAGAAGCAGGATACGCATGTTGGATCCTGACTTGCGGAGCTTTTTCAGGACGGTCAAGCCGTCCAACTTGGGTAAATTCCAATCGAGAACGATACCGTCATAATCGATCTCAGTGGCTAATTGCAGGCCTTCCTCTCCGTCTCCTGCCAAATCGACAGCAAAGTGGTCTGCTTCCAGACCCTTTACCAGTGTACGTGCAACTTTCGGCTCATCCTCAATGACCAGAATACGCAAACTCCACCTCCCCGCTAGGGTGGAAGCGATGCGCTCACTTCAGTGACGCGCAAAGCCCATCCGATTGAACCCGTTAAAAACCTGCTTGAGAGAAATCGCCTTTTTTTTAATCCAGCTCTGGTTGGTCGCAGAGCTGCCCGGAAGGCTGATTTCTGCTCGTCTAGTAGTGAACCCGGACTTCAAACCGTTTCAACTTTTTCCCGGTATTTCTGGACAACTTTCTTTCGGTGGTCTGGCCTTCAATCGTTAACGGTCGTGCCCGAAGTACCAGTCACTCTTACCACGAAAGGACAACGCGCAGCCATGTACTATAGTGCTGGCAAAACCAAAAATATAGACTCATTAGAAAAATTAATTTGGGTCTCATTTTTGTTCCTGGCTCGGCTACACCGTTCATTGTTTACGTTGTCCTTTGGTACATGTTTTGATTTGGCATAAGTACATGTACCTAACCCGCGCAGAAGTACAATAGTGCTCTTTAATAATTTTAGCAAGGAAAATATCATGCCTGTTTTCATACACTTGAAAATATTTTCTAAGTAAGGATTAAGGCAAATGGGGGATCGGCCGCCTTTTTAATGTCAAATTAATCCAATTCTCACGATTAAGGGGCGGAATAAGACTGCCGTTCTTTCGCAAAAAGATTAAATTGCTCAGCTCGTTGCGCACGAACTTCGGGTTTCTTCAATTGATCGCGAAGCATCATACGCTCACCTGCGATCCCATGTTTTGCGCAGTAGCTCTTCACCAATTTTGAAATTCTGCGGCTGTACTCCGGCGACAGGAATGCACGCTGCAAGTAGCGCTCACGATACATCGAGAGCAGGTGTGGAAATTTCTTTTCGACAAAAGGCAGGAACACCTGGAGAGCGCACTGCTTCAGAAAGAGTGAATTCACGAAGACAAATGCTGCGTTGGCCCTGGCAGCGGCCATAACCAGTGCTTCCAGATCATGGGGAGAATCCGTTATGGAGGGAAGGACCGGAGCGCAGTTAACGCCAGCGCGGATTCCTGCCCCAGTGAGCTGACGGACCACTTTCATGCGCAGGTCCGGGCGCGGCGCACGGGGTTCCAGGATGCGCGCAAGGTCCGTGTCCATAGTGGTGATCGTCACGCAGATTGAAAGCTTGTTTTCCCGGGCAACCACCTGAAGCAGGTCCAGGTCTCGCAAAATGAGAGTGCCCTTTGTGACCAGCCCGATTTCCAGGCCGTTGTGCCGCGCCAACTCTTCCAGAATCGCGCGTGTTATGCCGTATCTTCTTTCCGCAGGTTGATAAGGATCTGTGGCTGTGCCGATGGCGATGGACTCGCCCTGACGAACTTTCTTGAGCTCCTGACGCAAGAGCCAGGCTGCATGCTGTTTAACGAATATCTTGCGCTCGAAATCAAGGCTGTTGCGCAGTTCCATGAATTCGTGGGTATAGCGGGCATAGCAGTATTTGCAGCCGAACTCGCACCCACGATAAGGATTAATCATCCAGGTGAACGGAACGCGCCGGGAAACGCAGCGCGTCAGCACACTGCGGTTTTCAATGGTGAGATATTGAACCTCATGGCCTTCAGACAGCGCTTCTCCGTGGGCAGCAAGCCTGGCGATACCGACGAGCGGCTGATCAGGTTCGGCATGGGGGAAAAGGGAGTTCACGAGGTGTTATTCGAATTTTGTTCGCCACGAGAATTATAGGAGGGGAGCGGGAAGTTTTCAACTCGGAAGAAGAATCAGGCTGCCTTGCCAGCGCCTTTTTTGTAGCGACCCATCAATTCGGTCTGAGCCAGGATATGGCCCTTCAGGGCTTGTTCGAGATTTGCTTTCGAGGTGTTCGCACCTAAATCAACCTGGCCGTCAACCGCATAGAGGTGGAAATAGTATCGATGCGAGCCGGAAGGTGGACACGGGCCGGTGTAGCCGGATTTTCCATCGTCGTTTTTGCCTTGGGTTCCGCCCTCCGGGAAAGTTGAGCTTTTTGGCACGTTCTCTGCAACATGATTGACTGTGGCGGGAATGTTGAAAGCGACCCAATGTGTGTAGCCACCTTTGTGCGGCGCATCAGGATCATGCAGTACGAGTGCAAAGGTCTTTGTGCCTTCCGGCGCGCCGGACCAACTGAGTTCCGGCGATATATTTTCACCTTCACAAGTAAAGCGCGAAGGTATGTTCCCGTCCGCCTGAAAAGCATTGCTCTTGATCTGAAACATGGGATCCTCCTTGGCAGATGACGAAGTGCTCGTCTGCGCATTAGCTGTGCACAAGTCTGGAGGAGCGAAATCTGGCGCCGCACACACCAAAATCAAAACAGAGACGAGGAGACCGGCACGCAGCATAGGTCCTCCGAATGCGAAAAAGCGACCGCTCATCTCATTTGGATGCATTGCAGCTTTTTCGTGCGGTGGAGACTCAGAGGAGGCTTGCGGCCGTTTGCTCCACCAGCCACAGTAAACGGTCGTCATTCGGATGTACACGCTGGATGGGATATAGATTTTCTTGCGGAGAGTTGACGATGTCACGGATCACGCGCGCCTTGTTTTGGCCGGCAATCGCCACCATCACCTCGGCCGCTGCGTTGAGCACGGGGAAAGTGAGGGTAATGCGGTCAGTTTGTAATTTTTCTACGTGATTTGCCACGACCAGCCGGGAATTTTCGTCGAGGGCGGTGGTCCCGGGGAAAAGGGATGCGGTGTGGCCATCCTCACCCATGCCGAGCATCACCAGATCAAAGCGTGGAAACTGGCCGTTTTGGAGTGAAAAGAATTCCTGCAACGCAGCTTGATATTGATCAGCAGCTATTGTTGCAGGGAGCTCCGCTTGAATGCGATGAACGTTCTTTGCCGGGATTGGCACGCGGCAAAGAAACGCCTCATTGGCCATGCGGTAATTGCTGCCAGGATCATCGGGCGGAACGTGGCGTTCGTCTCCGAAGAAAACAAAAACCTGATGCCAGGGGACGGAATCCGCAAATTTCTCAGCCAGCAGGGAATAGATGGCTCGAGGCGTTTTGCCGCCGGATAAGGCCACGGCAAAGCGGCCCCGCGCGCGAATTGCTGCGGTTGCGCAACTCACAAATTCATTTGCAGCGGCGTGGTTCAAGGCATCAAGATCTGGAACCACCGTCATCCACTCGGGCCGATTAAGAGCGCTCTGGGTCATGATGCTGATCCTGGAACACCTTGGAACTTTACGGATGCGGCACAGTAATCATTCGTTGCGCCGCATAGCGGGCGGCGCCAATCACTCCAACCTGATCATTGTTGATCACCTTCACGGCAATCTTCTCCAGCACGGGCTGCATGCGGCCCTTGCTGATAAAGGCCTGGAGAAAAGCAGGGCGTTGCAATCGCGGCAGGATGCGGGCTGCAATTCCTCCGCTCAGGAACACGCCGCCTGTAGCCAGCAGCTTGAGGGCGAGATTGCCGGCTTCAGCGCCATACACGCTCACAAAAATGTCCAGTGCATGTTCGCAGATGGCGGCTTTGCCGTTCATTCCCACATGGGAAATGATCACAGTGGGATCGGGGGCCCGCTGGAGCTCTTCTTTCAGCCAGTCTGGCTCCTGTTCCGTTCCTGAGTCGCGCAGGAATTCATAGACGTTATGCAGTCCAGGCCCGGAAAGGATGCGTTCATAACTGACGCGTCCGAATTTCTTGTTGAGATAGCGCCACAGTTCCATTTCCAGTTCATCCCGCGGCGCGAAATCACAGTGGCCGCCTTCGCATGCAAAAGGATGGTGGAGATTGCCATCCCAGTACAGGCCGGCTTCGCCCAGACCGGTGCCTGCAGCAATCAGAGCGGCATTACCCTCTCCCACGGCAGTGTTGTTGAGATGAATGAAGTCTGCGGACTCAAGATCATGGATTCCCGATGCGTGCGCCTGAAGATCATTGATCAGCCAGACGGTCTGTACCTGAAGGAGTTTTGTGAGTTGAAGAGCGTCAACAACCCAGGCCAGGTTGGGAGTGGAAACCTGCCCATGCATCACAGGACCGGCAATGCCGAAGCAGGCCGCAGTAACGCGCACATTTTCATTGCTGACAAAAAGGCTGATGATCTCGTCGACACTCTTGTAGTCACGGCTGGGGTAAACGCGATCCAGAATTTTGTTGAGACGATTCTGGTTGAGCTCGAAAAGTGCGATTCGTGTGTGCGTACCTCCGATATCGCCGGCCAGAATCATTCGGAAATTCTCCTCCAATAACGTTCATCGCGGGTGATGAGTTCGTCAGCTTCGCTCGGGCCCCAGCTTCCGGCGTTGTAGTTGGGGAACTCGCGGGGCGGAAGCGCCTTCCATACGTCAAGGATGGGATCTACCACGGCCCATCCGGCTTCCACCATGTCTGCACGTTGAAAGAGAGTTTGATCCCCCATAATTCCGTCGTAGAGGAGAATCTCATACCCCGTGTTGGGGTTGGTGCCGAAATAGTCGGTGTACTTGAAATCCATCTCCACGGAGCCGACTTTCATCTGCGCGCCGGGCACCTTGGCTCCGAAGCGCAGAGAGATTCCTTCGTCCGGCGCCATGTGCATCACAATCTGATTCGATTTAAGAGAGCTGACCGGCGTATCGCGAAAGAGCACCAGCGGAGCACGCTTGAACTGGATGGCCACTTCAGTATGCCGCGATCCCAGCCGTTTGCCGGTGCGGATATAGAATGGTACGCCTGCCCAGCGCCAGTTATCGATCAAGAGCCTCAGGGCCACGAAGGTCTCGGTTTTGGAATCCGGCGGGACGCCTTGTTCCTGACGGTATCCCGGCATGCGCTCGCCGTTGATTTCACCAGTACCGTACTGACCGCGCACGGCATAACGCAGCACGTCTTCAGCGCTGAGCGGCTGAACCGCGTGCAGAATCTTGGATTGTTCATCGTGTACGGCATCTGAGCTGAAGGAAATGGGCGGCTCCATGGTGGTGAGTGAAAGCAACTGGAAGAGGTGGTTCGGGACCATATCGCGCAGCGTGCCCGCCATGTCAAAGTAGCCGCCTCTCTTTTCCACGCCCACTGTTTCCGCCACGGTGATCTGCACGTGATCAATGTACCGGCGGTTCCAGATGGGCTCAAAAATGCCGTTTCCGAAGCGGAACACCAGAATGTTCTGGACTGTTTCTTTTCCCAGATAGTGATCGATGCGGTAGATCTGGTTTTCCGCCAGCACCTTGCGAACCTGCCGGTTCAATGCTTTGGCGGAATCAAGATCATTGCCGAAGGGCTTCTCAAAAACAATGCGGCGCCAGTGCCCATCTTTTTCACAGGCCAGGCTCGACGCTCCGAGCTGGTCCACAATCATGCCGAAAAACACCGGGCTGGTGGCAAGATAGAAGAAACAATTGCCGTGGGTGTTGTGAGTTTTATCCACCTCCTCCAGAGTCTGGCCCAGGCGCTCGTACATTTTGGGATCATCAAATTCGCCGGAGACGTAGTAAAGACGACTCAGCAACCAGTCTTTCAGGTCCTGATCCACACTGCCGGTGGCGAAGTTCTGGAGTTTTTCACCGATGATCTGGCGGAACTGCTCCGTTGTGTAGTCATTGCGGGCCGCTCCCACAATGGCGAATTCGCGCGAGAGCAGGTTGCTCTTGGATAGGTTATAAAGCGCCGGCATCAGCTTGCGCGCAGTGAGGTCCCCGGTGGCTCCGAAGATCACCATCACGCATGGGCCGGTCTGGCGCGGCGCTCCAGTGGGTGTACGTTCCAGAGTAGGCAGTTCTCGTTCAATGCTCTGTGGCATGGTGGTCTTCTCCCCAATCATGCGCCTTGTTTCTTCTGTTCGATGTGTCCGCCAAATTTTTGTCGCATGGCGCTGAGCAGCTTTTCTGCGAACGTGTGTTCCTGGCGGGAACGGAAGCGAGTATAAAGCGCTGCGGACAGCACCTCCGCAGGGACGGCTTCTTCAATGGCGGCATTGATGGTCCAGCGGCCTTCACCCGAATCCTGCACGAAGCCTGTGTATTCAGAGAGATTGGGATTTTCCGCCAGCGCCATGGCGGTCAGATCGAGCAGCCAGGACGAAATCACGCTGCCACGCCTCCAAACTTCAGCGATATCGGCTGTATTGAGGTTGTAGCGGTGCTCTGGAGGAAGCTGATCAGAGTTGGCATTGCGGAATATGTCGAATCCCTCTGCATAAGCCTGCATCAGGCCGTATTCGATGCCATTGTGTACCATCTTGACGAAGTGTCCTGCGCCGGAAGGACCGCAATACATATAGCCGAGTTCTGCCGTGCCTCCAAGCTTTTCGCGTCCGGGAGTCCTGGGGATGTCACCGATTCCCGGAGCGAGGGTGCGAAAAATGGGGTCCAGCCGGTCAAAGGCTTCCTTCGGGCCGCCGATCATCATGCAGTAACCGCGTTCGATTCCCCAGACGCCGCCACTGGTGCCCACGTCAAGATAGTGAATTCCGCGATCTTTTAGCTTGTGGGAGCGGCGCACGTCATCTTTGAAGTAAGAGTTGCCGCCGTCGATGATGGTATCGCCGGCTTCGAACCGCTGGGCTAAAGCATTGACGGTCTGCTCCGTCGGATTGCCAGCGGGAACCATCACCCAGGCAGCTCGGGGCTTTGTGAGCTTCCCGGCGAAGTCGTCAAGAGATGTTGAACCCGTGGCGCCTTCTTTTGTGAATTCGGCAACTGCCTGCGGGCTTAAATCGGTGACGACGCACTGGTGCCCGCCCTTCATCAGACGCCGCACCATGTTGCCGCCCATGCGGCCCAGACCTACCATTCCTAGTTGCATAGTCTTCCTTTTAAAACTTCGGTTCGGAACTTCCGTTAGCTCATGCGGCTGTTTCAGGCCAAGGCTCTCAAGCCAGCGCTTCAGTTATTGCTCGTTGCAGCTTTTCCAATCCACTCTTCAGGTCTGCGGGTAAATGGATGCGCAAGGCCCTGCGTCCGCGCTCAGCGAGAACCTGGAAATCACCGCGCGCCTGCGCCGCCTTTACTACACCAAAAGTATATTTCTGTCCGGGAACCGGCACATCCACGGCATCGTCACAGGTGATCTGGAGAAAGACTCCACTATTGGGGCCGCCTTTATAGGCCTGTCCGGTGGAGTGAAGGAAGCGAGGGCCAAAGCCCAGACAGGTAGCCACGCGCTTGCGGTCGCGGATGGCATGACGCATGGCTTGCAGCTTTTCTTCATGCGCGGCATTCATTTCGATATAGCCGAGCAGAGCGCAGTAGTCGCCTGCGTTGAGCTGGCTGAGATGCGCATGCAGCAGGCCAGAAAGGGTAGGCTGGCTGCCGCTGAGCTGCCGCAGCTTCTGCGCATTGCGGTCGTCAGTGAAAACTTTGATGCCGTCCTGTTCAAGGATCGGCGTTTCTGCAGGCAGCTTGCCGCTCTTTTCATACTCCGTGGTGAGCTGGCGAGTGACCACCTTGCTGGCCTCTACGTCCGGCTGGTCAAAGGCATTGATGCCCAGAATGGAGCCCGCTACCGCCGTGGCAACCTCCCAGCGGAAGAACTCCTGCCCGATGTCGTAGATATCGGCAATGTCAATTGTGATAACCGGCTGGCCTGCCTGCTTGAGAGCGTCGAGCCGCTGCTGCTGCGCGCCCTTATTGTCATTGGCCAGGCGAAGATAGACGAATACGCGATCATTCCCATATACATCCGGCGCTCCCAGATTCTCTCGATCCACCGGAATCAGGCCCTTACCCTGCTTGCCCGTGCTCTCTGCCAGCAACTGCTCCAGCCACGCACCGAGATCGTGAATTTTGGGAGAGGTAACAATCGTGACCTTGTTGCGGCCGAGATTGGCCAGAGTTCCCAGCGCGGCGCCCAGCCGCACGCCCGGATTATGATCTGCGGCAACCGTGGCTGCGCAGGCCTGGATCATCTCTTCAGTGTTGTCAATGAAGCGACGCAGATCCAGCCCCATGACTGCACTAGGCACAAGTCCGAAATTGGAAAGGGCCGAATAACGGCCACCGATGCTGGGCTCGCCGAAAAAGATATGGCGGAATGAGTCTGCTTCAGCCACCTGCTGCATCTTCGAGCCAGGATCAGTAATGGCGACAAACTGCTTGCCGGCTTTTCCCTTACCCACAGCTTTTTCCGTAAGATCAAAAAAGTATTGCTTGAAGATGTTGGGTTCCAGCGTGCTGCCGGACTTGCTGGCTACGATGAACAGCGTATTGGGAACGTCAATCTCCTTTTCGCGCGATTTGACCTGCGCTGGATCAGTAGAGTCAAGGATGTGAAGCTGCGGATAGCCTGTCTGTTTGCCGAAGGTAACTGAAAGGACTTCAGGGCAGAGACTTGATCCCCCCATTCCCAGCAAGAGTGCGTGCTTGAAACCAGACTTTGCGACATCCTGAGCAAAGGTGGTCAGCGGGCCGAGTTCGTTGGCCTGTTCCTGGGCGATGCGGAGCCAGCCCAGCCATTTGTCTTCGCCGTTTTTCGTCCACAGCGATGAGTCGCCCTTCCATAGGCGATTGACTTTGCCGTTGGTCTTCCAGTCAGAGACCGTTGCGTACACTGCCTGACGCAGTTGCTGAGGGAAATCGAAGGTCTGGCAGTGTATTTTTGGCTTAGCGGTTACCGCTGAAGTTTTTTTTTCCTCGACGGCTGAGAGCAGCTTCTCGAACGCTTCATCAAACAACTTGATGGCGTCATTCAGAAGCTTATCCGTGACCTGCTTCATGGAGATTCCCGCTCTGTCGAGATCGCTCATGATCTTGTGCGCGCCATTGAGGTTCGCGTCAATGGTGCGGGAGACTCGGCCATGCTCACGGAAGGCATCCATGGTGGCAGGAGGGATGGTGTTCACGGTATCAGGGCCGATGAGTTCTTCAATGTAGAGCACGTCACGGTAAGCAGGATTCTTGGTGCTGGTGCTGGCCCAGAGCAGCCGCTGGGCGCGGGCGCCTTTGGCGGCAAGAGCTTTCCAACGCGGAGTGGCGATCATCTGCTGATATTTCTCATAGGCTTCTTTGGCATTGGCAATGGCGACTTTGCCCTGCAAGGAGCTGAGCAGTTGTTTCTTCTGCGGGTCGGTTTCCGACTTCAGATTGTTCTGAATCGTTGAATCCACCAGCGTATCAATGCGGCTGACAAAGAAGCTGGCGACGCTTGCCAGCTTACTGATGTCCTCGCCGCGAGCAAGGCGGTCTTCAAGGCCCGCCATGAAGGCTTCTGCCACCTTCAGGTACGCTTCCTGGGCAAAAAGCAGGGTGATGTTTACGTTGATGCCTTCACTGGTGAGCTGACGAACGGCAGGAACGCCTTCATCCGTGCCGGGAATCTTGATCATAATGTTCTCTCGGCCCACGCTTTTCCACAGCCGGCGCGCCTCTTCAATGCTTCCCTGAGTATTGCGCGCGAGAGTGGGGGAGACCTCAATGCTGACATAGCCATCGCCGCGGTTTGTGGCCTGGTACACCGGACGGAGCATGTCAGCGGAGTCCTGGATATCGCGAATGGCCAGCCGCTCAAAAATCTCACCTGCGCTCAGGTTTTGCGCGCGCAGCTTTTCCAGCATGTCAGCATAGTCTGTGCTGCCGGCGATTGCCTTTTCAAAAATGGACGGATTGGAAGTGATGCCGCAGAGTCCATCGTTATCAATGAGCCGCTTCAATTCTCCGCTGGTGATCAGGTTGCGGCGAATGTAGTCCAGCCAGACAGATTGGCCCAGCTTCTTAAGTTCCAGCAGCGGATTCTTGACTGCTGCCCCAACCTGATTTTCTTTATCAACCGTGGTAACCGGATTCATGACTCATTCTCCTTGAAGACTGGTTGCGGACAATATCGTTGTTCAATGGCTGCGATCTTGGCGAGACGGCGGCGATGGCGCTCCTCGCCAGTAAAACGGGCATTCAGGAAATGGGTGCAAAGATCCTTGGCCAATTCCGGCCCGATCACGCGAGCGCCGAGGACAAGGACGTTCATATCGTCATGCTCCACGCCCTGATGTGCGGAATAAGCATCATGGCAAAGGCCGGCCCGAATGCCGGGAAATTTGTTGGCAGCCACGGATGCACCCACGCCGCTACCGCAAATCAGGATACCGCGTTCGCAGTCGCCCTGCACGATGTTGAGTGCCAGAGTCTGGGCGAAATCAGGATAGTCTACCGGGTCTGTGCCGTGCGTTCCCAGGTCATTCACCGTGTGCCCCTGCTGACGGAGGAAGTCAGCGAGCAATTGTTTCAACTCAAAACCGGCATGATCGGCTGCAATGGCGATGCGCATTTTCTCCTGCAATTTTGCCGCTCGCTTAGCTTGGCAAAAGTTCCCGCGCAGCCGCAACTACGGCATCGGGGGTGAAACCGAATTTCTTTTGCAGTTCCTTGAGCGGGGCAGACGCTCCAAAAGTCTTCATGCCGATGCTCTTGCCGGCCTCGCCTACGTACCGAGCCCAACCAAAAGTTGACGCCTGCTCCACCGAGATACGGGCAGTAACAGCGTGAGGCAGCACGGCCTCACGATACTCCGGCGTTTGTTTATCAAATAGCTCCCATGAAGGCATGCTGACCACGCGGACTTTGCGTCCTTCAGCGGTGAGCTGTTCATAGGCGGAAAGACATAGCGAGACTTCACTGCCGGTCGCCATCAAAATCAGTTCGGGTGTGCCGCCCTTTGCTTCAGCAATTACGTATGCTCCTTTGGCGACGCCTGAAGCGGGCGCGTACTTTGTTCTATCAATTGTGGGCAAAGCCTGGCGAGTAAGAATCAGAGCTGCCGGTTCATGGCGCAACTGCATTACGACTTTCCATGCTTCAGTGACCTCGTTGGCGTCGGCGGGACGAAGAACCATAAAGCCGGGGATGGCCCGCAAAGACGCGAGTTGCTCTACCGGCTGGTGCGTTGGCCCATCTTCGCCTACGCCGATGGAATCATGGGTGAAAATATAAATGACCGGGATTTCCATAATCGCGGCCAGGCGCATGGGCGGTTTTGAGTAGTCGCTGAATATCAGAAAGCTGGCGCCGTAAGGGCGGATTTTGGACAACGACATGCCATTGAGAATGGAGCACATGGCATGCTCGCGGACGCCAAAGTGAAAGTTGCGGCCATTGTACTGGCCGGCTTCAAAGGCGGTCGCGCCAGGGAAGGTGAGCAGGGTCTTGGTGGAGGGCGCAAGATCTGCCGAGCCCCCCATCAGCCATGGAACGTTCTGTGCCAGGACATTCAGCACCTTGCCCGATGAATCGCGAGTGGCAAGACCTTTTGCGTCGGCTGGGAACGAAGGCAAATTCTTGTCCCAGCCTTCCGGCAACTGCCGGTGCTGCATGCGATTGAGTTGGTCCGCCAGATCGGGATGATCCTTCTTGTACCGATCCAGAAGCTGCTCCCATGCGGTGCTCAGGTCGTGACCGCGCTTCCCGATTCCCTTGGCAAAATTCTCACGCACGCCATCAGGCACCAGAAACTTGGCGTCTTCCGGCCAGCCGTAGGTGCGCTTGGCAAGCCGGATTTCATTTTCTCCCAGAGGTTCGCCGTGAGCTTCACGAGTGTCCTGCTTGTTGGGAGCGCCGTAAGCAATGTGGCTATCGACAATGATGAAGGTTGGGCGGTCATTAGTGTTGTCAAACGATTCCAGGGCGCGCATGAATAGCCCGAGATCATTGGCGTCCCCGACGCGGGTGACGTTCCATCCATATCCCATGAAGCGCGCCGCAATGTCTTCACTGAAGGTGAGGGAAGTTTTGCCTTCAATGGTGATGTGATTGTTGTCGTAAATCCAGCAGAGATTGGAAAGCTTGAGATGTCCGGCCAGCGATGCGGCTTCACTGGAGACGCCTTCCATCATGTCGCCGTCGCCGCAAAAAGCATAAACGTTGTAATTGAACAACTCGTAACCGGGCTTGTTGAAGTATGACGCCAGCCAGCGTTGGGAGATCGCCATGCCAACGCTGTTGGCAACGCCCTGCCCCAACGGACCGGTTGTGGTTTCTACGCCGGAGACGAGGCGGTATTCAGGATGGCCGGGAGTTTTGCTGTCGAGCTGGCGGAAGTGCTTGATATCGTCCAGAGTGACTGACAGCTCCCCGACAATCTCATAGTTCGGATTCACTGCTCTCACACCGGCTAGATGCAACAAGGCATAAAGCAGCATGGAGGCGTGCCCATTGGAAAGTACGAAACGGTCCCGGTTGGGCCAAATTGGATTCGCCGGATCATACCGAAGCACGCGTTGCCATAGCGCATACGCGATCGGGGCAAGGGCCATGGGAGTTCCGGGGTGCCCGGAGTTGGCCTGCTGGACGGCATCCATCGCCAGGGTGCGGATGGTGTTGATGGAAAGCTGGTCGATGTCGCCGGCGTTTTTAATGTCCTTGCTTTGTTCCGCGACCTGGGGCACCGTGAGGGAACTGGCCATTGTCCTTGAACTCCTTCGGGGGATCGGACAGTCAGGACAGCGCTGTCACTTGAAGATAGCCTAAACCATATCAAAGTTTAAGGTCTTCATTTTAGTGATGCGGCAAATCCCTTTTCGTTGCAGTGATTTCAACGGCCACAAAGGATTTTCCACAAAGGTGAGAAATGAAGGAGACGTCTGATCCCGAGATTCTGGATGAGAACAAGCACAAGGCGCGGCCAGTTTTTGCCGCGCCTTATGTTTCTGAAGAGGCAAAAGGAATTTATTCCGAAGTCCAAGCTGGCGGTGACACCCCCTTGGCAACCACCGCCAGCCGGTGCTTCTCCGTTCATCCTGTGTATAAGTGATGTTGAAGCGCAAAACGTTTCAAGAGAGATGAAAAAAATTGGAGGGCGGTTCTTAAAAGTTCAAGGGCCAGAGCTTCCGGGTCTCTGGCCCTTGAATAGCAGTCGACGGATGAGCCTGCTTCTATAGCAGTAGAGTCGGAACCCCGTCCGGAAATATAGGCCGGGCGGTAAAAAATTAGGATTTTCTTAGAGAACGTCTGCGAGAAAGACGGAGGGGAAAATAGTTAAGGGCCAGAGCTTCCGGGTCTCTGGCCCTTAATAGCAGTCGACGGATGAGCCTGCTTCTGTAGTAGTAGAGTCGGAAAGGGGTCTGGAAATATATCCGGATGACAATTTTTTAAGTTTTCTCTATAGAATGGCGGTTTCGTGCAGCAAGGCCCCCTTGGCGAAGCGGTCAAATCCCAAAACAGAGACGTCATGCACCACGCTCGTATTTCCGTGTAAGATCAAGTCACTCAATATCTTACCGGTCGCCGGGGCGTGCATGACGCCGTGTCCGCTGAAGCCGTTAGCCAGGTAGAAGCCGGGCACCTCAGCGACCCCACCAAGGATGCAGTGGTGGTCCGGTGACATTTCATAGAGTCCCGCCCAAGCCCGCTTGGGATTAACCGGCAGGTTTTCAAAGGCCGGCACACGATTCGCCGCCAAAACCAGGATTTTTTCAAGAAATGATGGGTCAAAGTCCGGTTTGTCACTGGTTTCTTCAGGATCATTCCAGGCGAGGAGGAATCCACGCCCTTCCGGCCGGAAATGAAAGCCATTGGACATATCAATGATCATTGGTGATGAGTGGGGGAACTCATCAAACGGTTCAGAAGGCACCAGCATACGTCGCAGCGGTTTTACTGGGAGATCGACTCCAACCATGCTAGCCACCGAAGCAGCCCAGGCCCCGGCAGCGTTGACGACGGTGCGGGTGGAAACATCGCCGCGAGTGGTGCTCACGCTTGAAATACCATTCTGATCTTTATGAATGGCCGTGACTTCTGTCTTTTTCCAAAGCGTAGCGCCTCTTTCGACTGCGCTGGCCATGAAGCCGTTCATAACACTATAAGGATCGACAAATCCATCGGTGGAGCAGAAACTGCCACCCAGAATGTCATCAGAGCGAAGCTGCGGGTAGCCATTGGTGATTTCATCGGGGGAAATCATGCGCGCCGCTTCCAAGCCGAGCGCCTTTTGCTTTTCAAAGTTCGTGCGCAAATAAGAGAGATGCGATTCTTTGGTGGCGACGAATAAATAGCCTTGGGCGCGGTACTCGGCGGGATAACCAACGGTTTCATCAAAACGGGCGTAGAACGGAATGGAATAGAGCGACATCTGGATGTTCACCGGAGTGGAGAACTGGGCGCGCACGCCACCCATACTCTTTCCGGTTGAACCTTTGCCCTGCGAAGATTCGCGCTCAATCACCAGCACATTGCGGCAACCGGCTGCGGTGAGATGCCAGGCAATGCTGGATCCCACAATTCCAGCGCCAATAATGACAACATCTGCGGTTTCCATTTACTTGCCCTTGATCGCCTGCCATTGCTGCAGCAGTTGATTTGCTTGCTGCAGGTTCTGCTCAGCGGCGGTAGTCTGGGTTGCAGTGGGCGCAGCGTCGACACTTTCAATGGCAACCAGAAGCTGTCCTAAGTTTCCAGCAACACCACTCAAGGATGTTTTGCCGCCTCTTGCCGAGTTGGGCGCAGGTTCAATGGCAGCCAATTGGTTCAGCTTATCGCCTGGCGGAGTGGTTTTATAAAGCTCGCTGATTTGCACCAGCGCCTGGTCAGATTCTGCAAGGGCATTGCTCAGGCGAATTGCCAGCGAGAACTGCTTTTGCAGATCGGCGGGAGACGTCTGTACGCGCGGGTCCATCACCAACTTGAATGGCTGGGTGTAGCTCTTGCCGTTTACGGTGAGACGGACCTGATAGTTTCCCGGCTGAGCATAGGGCCCTTCTGGTTCATGTGCGGAATTCTGTCCGGCTGCAACCGACATGCTGTATTGCACGCCTTGTCTCAGCGGTGATGCCAATGAGGGCTGGGTGTAGTGCAAATCCCAGATCAGGCGATGCATTCCTGGCTGGGCAGAAAGCGGCGGGGCAGGCCGCAACCAGTAATTCGGGAACGGAGGTGGGAATGGCGGCGTCCAGGGCTTGTCATTGCTAGAATAAGCGCGAACAAGGTGACCAGCCGAATCCAGAATCTCCAATCTCGCTTCTCCTTCTGCGGCCGATTTCAGGTGGTAGTAGAAGATAGCGCCCGGTGGAGGATTTTCGCCCGCAGGCACTTCAGGCGGCAGAGGCGTGTCATGGTTGGTGTTGGCGCGGATGCGCATTGCGGTGGCGGGTTTGAAGAGGTGCGCGTCTGCTGATCTGATCTGATCATTCAATTCGCGGAGGGGAGAAATGTCATCCAGAATCCAGAACGAGCGGCCGTGGGTGGCAATGACCAAATCGTTGTCTTTCACCACTAGATCATGCACGGGCACGGGCGGAAGATTAAGCTGCAGAGGCTGCCAATGATCCCCGTCGTCAATAGAGAAGAAGACACCTCGTTCCGTGCCGGCGAAGAGGAGCCCTTTGCGAACTGGGTCTTCACGAACGGCGCGAACGTAAGCGCCATCAGGAATGCCTGAGTTGATGCGAGTCCAGGTCTTGCCGAAATCGTGCGTGCGGTAGATCCACGGACTGATATCGTCCATGCGGTGGCGATCGATGGCAGCATAGGCTGTGCCAGCGGAGAAATGCCCAGCATCAATAAGGCTGATCTTGCTCCAGACCGGCAGGTTTGGAGGAGTAACGTTGGTCCAGGTTTTGCCGGCGTCACGCGTGAGATGAATCAGACCTGAGTCACTGCCAGCCCAGATTTGCCCAGCGGCAAGCGGTGATGGCGCAATGGTGTAAACCACCCCGTGACCACGCTGCATGGCGTTCTCTGGAGTGAGAGCGCCTTCAGCGGGCGCTTTGGGATCTGTGCCGGTGAGATCAGGACTGATCTTCTGCCACGTGCTGCCCTGGTTCGTGGATTTCAATACGAACTGCGACCCGTAATAAAGCGTGTGCGAATCCTGAGGCGAGAAGACTACGGGAGAGGTCCAGGTAAAGCGGAATTCAGCTTTCGTGGGGTCAGCGCCGAAATTGCGCACCGCCTCGGGTGAGATGACCTGTTCCTCTCCGGTGCGCTTGTTGTAGCGGAAAAGTTCTCCAAACGTGCTTCCGCCATAGACGATGTTGGGATCTTTGGGATCGGGGGCGATGTAGCCGCTTTCGCCGGCGCCCGTGGGATGCCAGTCGCGGAAGGTGATAGAGCCATCATTGCTGCGGCTGGTGGTGTCCACGCTGCCTGAATCCTGCTGCGCGCCGTAGACGTGATAGGGGAATTGATTATCAACGCTCACGTGGTACATCTGCGCTGTTGCCTGGTTATACCAACTGCTCCAGGTCTTGCCGCCGTCGAGGGTTACGCCAACACCCTGATCGCTGCCGAAGATCATGATCTGCGGATTCGCAGGGTCGATCCAGAGCGTGTGATAGTCATCGCCGCCGGGAGCTCCTTTAAGTGCGGTGAAAGTCTTGCCACCATCCTTGGACTGATAAATGGATACGTTGGAGGAATAGACGTTGTCAGGGTCTTTCGGATCCACGTCAATTTCGCCGAAATACCAGCCACGGCCGGAGATGCGCGGATCAGAGTCTGTTCGCGCCCAGGTTTGTCCGGCGTCGTCAGAGCGGTAGAGTCCGCGCTCTTTTCCCGGGGCATCAATCAACGCGTAAACCCGTTTGTCCTGCGTTCCGCGAGCAATGGCAAGGCCAATCCGTCCCAGATCGCTGGTAGGAAGACCACCACCCGTGACTGGGTTCCAGGTGACGCCGCCATCGGTTGACTTGTAAATTGTGCCGCCCGTAGTCACTGGAGGGTAGGTGCTCCAGGGCGGGCGCTGATCGTGGACCAGGGCTGCGTACACGGTTTGCGGATTGTCAGGATCAAGCGCGAGATCGATAGCGCCGGTATTGTCATCTTTGAAGAGGACCTTCCGCCAGGTGGAACCGCCGTCAGTGGAGCGAAAGACGCCGCGCTCCGGGCCGGGTCCGTAAGCGCTTCCCATGGCGGCTACAAGCACAATTTGCGGGTTGTGCGGATCAATGACAATTCGCGATATATGGCGGGAGTCGCGCAGACCGATGCTGGTCCAGGTCTTGCCGGCGTCGGTTGATTTGAAGACACCGTTACCGTAGGTAAGGTCGGAGCGGAAATCGGCTTCGCCAGTCCCCACATAAATGACATCAGGGTTCGACTGCGAAACAGCCAGGGCGCCAATGGATTGCGTGGGCTGACTGTCAAATATCGGTCGCCAGGTTTCACCAGCGTTGTCGCTCTTCCACACGCCGCCGCCGACCGCGCCGAAATAAAACACATTCGGCTGGCCCTCCACGCCGCTTACGGCAATGCTTCGGCCGCCGCGGAAGGGGCCAATCATGCGCCAGCGCAGGCCGTTATAAAGCTGCGGATCAACTTGCTGCGCAGGAGCATAAAGGGACAAGAAACACACAGAAATCAGCAGGCAAAGTCGCCAGGTGGCTCGAAAGTATGAGATGAACATAAGCAGAGCATTGTAAATGAGACCGTTTTTCACGCGGCAGGTGATCTGGTACATTCAGGGGTACTCCATCCGAACACAAAGCCGAAAGGAAAAATATGCAGATACGGCATCTGAGTGTGCCCGGGTATGAGAGTGTGGTTAGCGGCGTGGATGAAGCCGCTGGATACCACGGCATTGTTTTCATCCACAGCACCGCGCTCGGTCCGGCTGTGGGCGGGACGCGGCTGTGGAGCTACGAAAGCGAGCAGGACGCAATCACGGATGGCCTTCGGCTTTCCCGCGGAATGACCTACAAAAATGCATTGGCTGGGCTGCCTTGCGGCGGAGGAAAGTCAATCATCATTCGTCCGGAGGGGAATTTCGACCGGGAAAAGTTATTTCGCGCGCACGGACAGCTGGTGGAGTCAGCCGCCGGCAAATACATCACAGCAGAAGATGTAGGCACGAGCCCGGCCGATATGGAATGGGTGCACCAGGAGACCAACCATGTTGCGGGATTGCAGGGCAAGTCTGGCGATCCCTCGCCGAAAACGGCGCGTGGTGTCTTTCGCGCCATTCAGGCGTGCGCCCGGCATCAGTGGGGCAGCGATGATTTGGAAGGTCAGACGGTGGCAATCCAGGGCTGCGGTCACGTTGGATATTACCTTGCGGGCGAGTTGGCGGGGGTCGGCGCGAACCTGGTGGTCGCCGATGTTGATCAGAGCAAAGTTGACCGTGTGGTGCGTGCGTTTGGCGCGATCGCTATTGGGGTGGAGGGAATCCTGGCGGCAAAAGCGGATGTGTTGGCTCCGTGTGCTCTGGGTGGAATCATCAACGATGAGACAATTCCTCACTTCCAGGCAGAAGTAATTGCTGGAGGCGCCAACAACCAGTTGCTCGAGCCGCGGCATGGAGATGCCGTTGAGCAGAGACAGATTCTGTACGCCCCGGATTACGCTGCCAATGGCGGCGGAGTGATCAACGGCTGTTGCCGCGAGTTGCTGGGTTGGGACGAGGCTGCAACCAATGCAAAGATCGACGCGATCTACGACACGATTTTGAATATTTTCAAACTTGCCGAACGCGATCGCGTTGCGACGTATCAGGCCGCAGACAGGTTGGCGGAAGAAAAATTGGCGCATGCCGTTAAATGAGGCTAAGGAATTGCTGCCCGACTAAGTTGGTTGTTTGAGTCAATACATAGATCCTTCGACTCCTCCTCACTCGTGCCTCCCTCGGAGTCGCTCAGGATGACAAAATCGATTGTCCGCAGTGCATGGTTTGCTATTGGCGAGTCGCAGATTTCTTCCGGACATAGAGAAGCTTATCTATTTCTGCCACAACATCGCCTTTCTCATCGGTGACTGTCACATGAAACTCCGGTTCCACTTTGGGCTGCGAGTCAGCGGCGGCGCGGATTTCGGCGATCTTTTCTTCGGGAATATTGAATGTAGCTTTGACCAATCCTTTTCCTGGCCTTTTGAAACGGATGGTTGCCGCTTTGTCCCAGACAATGTAGCCCGGCCCGAGAATATTCATCAGCATGAGCATGTAGAAGGGATCACACATGGCGTAAAGCGACCCGCCGAAGTGGGTCCCGACGTAGTTCTTGTTGTAAAAGCGAAGCGGCATCTCGACGTTGACGGTGCGGAAGTCGTGGGAGATGTGCGTGACCCGCACTCCGGCGCCAAGATAGGGCGGATAATAACGGATTCGTCGTTTCAGTTTGTCAGCAGTCATGGATTTACCAAAATTCACTCACGTGCGGTTGTGTACGCCATGCCTGGCGGAAGCGTGGAACGTTTTTTGAAGAGAAAAAGTTCAGCATCGGATAACTCTGAGCGTGGTGTATTAGGAAGTAATTTAAATGCGACGCAATGGTGTGCCGAGCCGTCGAATATCACGGGACGTTTGATTCCGGGCAGGAGGCGACAGGTGCAAAAAAGAATACGGTCGGAGCGCACTCGGACCGCGAATCTTCCTTTCAGCGATGCGGTGTGGGCGGGAGATAGCCTTTACCTGAGCGGGCACCTTGGTCTGGAGCCCGGAACCGGCAAGCCTCCCGCCAGCGCTACAGAAGAAGCCAGACTGGTTCTGGATGCATTCAAGAAAACGCTCGAAACTGCGGGCCTGACCATGAACAACCTGGTTTCGGTGCAGATCTTCTGCCCTGACGTGAGCCTGTTCAACGAGTTCAACGCT
>DATFDA010000180.1:0-8871 GCA_035252525.1 Candidatus Angelobacter sp.
TTCAGAACTTGAACAACGATCCGACTGAAGGCTATGCGGGAGCAGAGTTCCTGGATAACACGAAGATTCCTTCACAGTCGCGAATCTCTTCAGGCGTCATCTCGATCATGTTTGGCATCTTCATGCCGGACATTTGGTCGCCCGACATATCGGGACCGGTAAAAGCGTCTTGAAGCAGAGCATCAACGTCATGAACTCCGTTAGCGCAAGCCCAGTCGTTCACGCGGTCATTGATCCAGCCGTGAATCTTCCAGAAACGGACATTCACATGGCTGGCGTAAGGACTAGCGAGCCAGTCATTTCGGACATCGTCGATGTGCTGTCCCTTTTCTGCTTTGAACCACGGCTCGGCCGACCAGTGAATGTGCATCCAGTCGTGAATGCCGTTCTCGATGCGGCGGCCAAGATAGTCCAGGCTCATGTTCCGGTACTTTGTTTGCGCAAGAGAGGATATTTCATCTCCTTTCGGCTTGAGTGGCGGGAAATGATGTGACTCCTGCTCGAAGTGCTTTGTTGCGGCCGGTTCTTTCCATGCAGGCTCGGGGATCTGGTCGTACGTAAGAGGCATGGGCCAATCCGGATCATGTGAATTGAATGGAATTGGATTCCAGCCGGGGGGGATGGAGGCTTTGGGGAATTGCTTATGGATTTCCTTGAGCATCTTCCGATGCATGGCCAGGAAATCGATGCCAGAAAGAAATTGCTCGCGCAGCCGCGGAGGCCTGAAGCCGGCTTTTTCCAGTTCCACTTGCCTCGCAGGCGTAATTACGGGCCATGCCACCCGGACGTAGTGCCAGAGTCCGTGGTGCGTACGCATATCTTTTTTCGCGAGATACTGCTTGATTTCGACAGATAAGTCTTCTACGTATGGTTTGGGGGCGGTTGCCATAAATATTCTCCTCTTGCTATTCAGTTCGCTCCATTGGTAGGGGCTTGCGGAGCACTGGGCTGGCCGAGCTGGACCATCGCCCCGAATATCGCCGCCGAATCGATCGCGGTCGGGCAATCCTTGCCGACGTACATCGCCGCGACATCGAGGCGCATAGTCCTCAAGGCGCAATGCATCTGGTTCATGAGAGCGTATGCCGTAGGATGCTGCGTTACCTGGTTCACGTACTCGGCACAAATATTTCGTCTTCTGCTGTACGCCTGGTCTGGGTCTACGCCGGCGTTCTTCAACCACATATCCAGGTCCGTTTTCTGCTCTACGATATCTGCAAAGTCGCTGGGCGTACTTAGCAGAAACGTGATGCCGTACAGCAGGAAGCGGTTCTCGTGAACCTCCGCCGGGCTGATTGATAGTCCTGGGGAATTATTTTTCATGTTCTTCTCCTTCAGTTCAGTGGCACAACCGTTCAAAATGAGTCCGAATTCTGGAAACCTCTGAAGCCCTCAGTTCAGGATCGGCGTTGTCACGAAGAGCGAGGTAACGGGATCCATAGATACAAAACTGATCGCCGGGAAAGTCCATTGCGGCAGTAAATTCTGCAAAAGAATCGGCCCATATTCCCGGCCACGGTTGCAGGTAGTAAATCTGCGGGATCGGCACGGCAAGAAGATCGCTGACAACCTGCTTAGCTTGTGTTTTCATGTTTGCTGCGATCAGGTTGCGTGCGAGCCATTCCCTGCCGTTCCAGGGGACCTCCAGCCTGCTAGAGGTACGGAAATACATCAATGCCTTGGAAGCGCTACCATGGGCCTGTTCGATCTCACCTGCGAGCAGATTGGAAGCCAACTGCGCGTACGGCCAATGCCCCTGATTCTGGAGCCGAGCCAGAACTCGATTAGCAGCTTCAATCTCGCCGACACGTGCGAGCACAACACCGGCTTGCAGCAAAATGCCTGGACTCTGATCCAGTTCGATGGCAACTGAAGCCGATTCGCTGGCTTTCAGTGTGTCGCCTGCTTTATGCAGTAGATAAGCAAGGAGCACCAATAACTCAGCCTGGTCTGAGGTCCTTCCACGCTGACGGTCAAATTCAACCCCCTCACGTAGAACAGCAATTGCATCCTGCCTTTTCCCCATCTCCGCGAGAACATTGGCCTGCAAGAGATAGCCCTGGCTCTGCCAGTCCAATGCCGGAGAAGCTCTCAGTTGCAATGCTCGATCAATGGCCAAGGAGGGCTTGCCGTCTGAAAGGGCGAGGTATGCTGAAAGCCACGTGGCCCACTCTGGCGGGCTGCTCATTGCTACTTTTTGAACGTTGGCTTCAGCGCTGGTGCGATCTCCCAGAGAAAGGTACTCCAGGGCAAGCTGAAAATACGCACTGCTTGAGCCAGGCTCCATATCGGCGGCCTTCTTGAAGGCCAGCAATGCTTCCTTCCTGCGGTTGAGCTCGTTCAGCGTATTGCCCCAGTAGAACCATGCGAAGAAATCATTTGGGTAATGGAGCACATATTCGTGGAAAGTCTTTTCCGCTGACTTGAAATCACCCACGTCGTCGTAGTACTGCCCTTTGATCCGCAAGTTTTCGCGGCTGGTAAGTTCGGTTTTGTCAGTAATCGCGATGGCTTTCTGCCACTCTGCGTAGCCTTCGGAATATCGGGTCTCGGCTATCAAAATGTCAGCCTTTCGCATGTGAGCCATGGCGAACCGGGGATCTGCCTGGATCGCTTCATCCAGCAGAAGCAGAGCGGCATTGTCATCACCCGTCGCGTGCTTCTGATTAGCTTGCTCCAACAATTGCAGCGCTTGCCAGGAACTGGTGGTTGTATCTTCTACGGGACGGTCCTGCTGCGCGATCTCCGCCTCACTTTCACCTGCCACGCGACGAATCCAGAGCGCGGCACTATGTACTTGCGTGAGAAGCTCCTTCTGGTCGCGAGCATGAAACCTTTTGGACCAGGTGGCCGCAGGCAGCAAGGGTGTGGATTTGGCCCGCTCCACGTTCATGGCCAGCACGTAATCCTGCGGTGTCCGGCTCAGTACACCGAAAATGACAAGCGCAGCACCGCAGCGCAGAGCGATCTCACGCGCTGTGCGGCTGTTCACAACCGTATTGGCTGGTTTTTCCATCTGCTTCAAAACCTGGTTCACCCCGTCATCCGCCTCTACTTCAAAATGGGCAGACTGCTGCAACTCTCCCTTCAGCGCAACCGTAATTCCTGACAGGTCAGGCTCGCTGCTTGCCACGCCGGCTACCAGCACCTTTGTGCCAGCCGGGATTTGCGGCATCTGTATGTAATAGCGGTAAAACCACCATGAAACCGCCACAATCAGTGTCAACAAAAGAACGGCCTGAGTTTCGCGCGAGCGCCGAAGAGTCCTGCCAGCCCGCCTCAGTTCATACGTCACGGGCAAGGGCTCGCCTTCAAGCGCCGCAGTCACCGATTCAGCGCTATCAAAGCGCTGTTTGGGATCGGGTTCAAGACAGCGAAGAATGGTACGGTTCCAGCGGCGAGGCAAGTTGCGGACTCTCGTTCGCGGGAGTACAAGTGTGCGCGAATGGTTGAATTTGGGCCACAAACTGGACGTGCGTATTCTGGAAGGAATTGCCAGAGAGCCTGATTTCGAAGAGTCTTGTTTCGAATCGGATTCAAACGGTGACTCTCCAGTCACCATTTCGTAGAAAATGACGCCCAGCGCAAATATATCTGACTGCTTCGTCGCTGGAGCGCCATTCAAAAGCTCCGGAGCCATGTAGGCCGGCGTACCACCCTCAAGTTGGGATTCCAGATGAGCTTCTGTAGCAAGACCAAAATCCGTGATGACCGCTCTGGAACTTCCATCCTTGTTGTGGGTGAGGATTACATTCGAGGATTTGAGGTCTTTGTGCAAAATCCCGCTGCCGTGGGCTGCCGCCACCCCAGCGCACAACTGCCGGGCAATCTCTAACGCCTCCTCAATCTCCAGTTTTCCCTCTCTGCTCAGGCGTTCAGAAAGCGTTTCACCATCCAGGAATTCCATAGTGAGGAAGTCAACCTCACCGGAGTCTGCCTTTTCCGTATGCGTGTCATTGACAAGGCAAATATTGTCGTGCCGGACTCTAAGAGCGCCTAGCAGTTCAGGCGTGAGGAGACGGCTAAACCCCGGTTTCGGACATTTGATGGCGACACGTCGATCGTGCTTGGTATCAACCGCTTCATAGACCATTCCCATGCCACCAGCCGCCACGAAGCGGACAATATAAAAACGGCCGTCCGCCACTGTCTGCCCAGGCTGAAAGGGCCGCTCTGCTGCGTCAAAATCAATGTGTTTGATAACGGGATCATGCAGAAAGCCGCCCATGCGCTCTTCCCATTCGAGCATCTCGGAAAGTTCACGATACAGGTCCTCGTCCGTCCCGCATTTTTCGCGGGCGAACCTCTGCCTTTCCGATGGCTGAAGCCGCATCGTCTCTGCGAACAGCGTTACTACTAGTTCGGAGCAGTCCCCATTCCAAGACATGGAGGGTCTTCACTCAGCCTTTCAAAAAGCCACTTTCTTCCCTTGTGATACTCGTGTTCCACAATGTCTTCAGTTATGCCAAGCAGTTTGGCAGTTTCTTTGCTGGTGCAGCCCAGATATGATCTCAATACCACCACACAAGATCTTCTGACTGATATCTTTTCCAGGTCATCCAGCAGGGTGTTGATGGCTACCATCAGCTCAAACTTATTGCGATATCCAAACAGCCCTTCCGGCAGCCCTTCCATGGCGACGAATTCGACCTTATCCTCTCGGGCTTTGTCGATCAGAAGCCACTTAATCTTCATAGTGCAGATAGCAAAGAAATGGTTACGGTCTGCAAACTGAATTTTTTTGCCTTCCGCCAACTTGATATACAACTCATGAACCAGCTCAGTCCTGCTCAGCGAATAATTGCCCCGTTCACGGCGCAGGCATCTACCGGCTATCAATTTGAGGTCCTCCATCAATCGCGCAAATATCTCCTGCTCAACTCCCCGGTCCCCCGCTGCCCAGCGGTGAAGCAGGATTGTGATTACCCCATCATCTTTGGCCACTAAGGTTGTCCTTGGGTTGATGAAAATGGCCACAATTATATGTTGGCCTCTTAGAACTGCAAGAAGTTTCAGCTTGCTGGCCCCGATTAGAGTTCTCTCAGATTGCCGTTGAGGACCTAAGTCCAATATTCATGAGAAATGCATTTCTAGTCTTCATTGGAAATCGCACGGCTCTCAAGCCAGGCGCTTCTGGCATAGGCAGGTAACTTTCTTTCCGTGTTGTTGGCGGATTTCAAAGGCTTCCGACGCTATATAAGGAAACGGCTCTTTTCATTCGCCAGATTTTGTCGCAGCAAGTCGTTCCTGCCGGCGGCAAACGATTAGCGCGTGAAAAAAGGAGTGATTTTATGGCTGCTGCGGCACAGCTTCAACTATTGAACTTTGACGCCGGATACCTCAATGCCCTGCGGCGGGGAGAGCCGGATACGGAGCGGCACTTCTTTGAATATTTCTCGCCGCTTATCCGCAGGAAGCTGCGTAAATACCTTCATTCGGCGGAGTTGATTGAGGAGGCAAAGCAGGAAACGTTTGTCCGGGTACTGGCGGCCGTGCGTTCGCGCAGCGGCGTCCGCCACCCGGAAAGGTTTGGCGCTTTTGTCCACGCGGTATGCCGGAACGTGGCCCTTGAGATTTGGCGGCAGGAACGCCGCTTTGTCGCCCTGGATGAGGTGGATGAGGACAGCCCAGGTCCGTTCCGCAGCCCTCATTCCCTGGCCGAAGCCGGTGAGGCCCGCGAGCGAGTGAAAATGGTCTTGGCAGAACTCTCTTCTTTCGACCGTCAGTTGCTGGAAGCGGCCTTCATGCATGAGGAAGAACGCCATCTGCTCTGCCGCCGCCTGGGGGTAAGCCGGCCGCATCTTCGCGTTTTGCTACATCGCGCCAGGCAGCGCTTTGCAAATCATGACCTCATAAAGCCCGTTCAGCCCAAAGCTGATGCCGCCCAGGAGATCGCTGACCAAGGAGCCAAGCCAAAGGGAAAGAAGCCGCAAGTGCGAATCGGGGCGCGAATACTTTCAATCTGCCCCTGTAAGGACTAGTTGCGGCGACTTCCGGAGCAAAGAAGATCAATCGTTCTCTGATGAGCCAACCATCCACCAGGGAAGAAGCCGGCGCGTTTCCTCATGCTGACGGACGCGCCGGTCTTTTTTGTTTTAGTTCACCACCAGGTTTAGTTCACCACCAGCGTCATGGTTGTGTGATGGGTCGTATTCCCTGATGTGCCCGTAATGGTCAAAGAATATGTTCCGGCGGGAGTGCCGCCGCCCGTGGGAGTTGGACTTGGGCTTGGGTTAGGAGTAGGCGTCGGCCCGGATTGCGTTCCTGCTCCGCCGCTGCAAGCTGTAATCACCAGAAGTACTGAAGCCAAAACCGGCGCAACTAGCCACGCCCGCCTGCGCACCGGTCTGCTCGAATAAGACCAGACGATCACGCCGACTGCCGTCGCTGGCAAAAGAATAAACCACAAAAGAAGGTCGTTGTGCACCCAGAAGGTAGAACCGCGCGCTGTGGAGGTAATTGAGATCTGCGCGGTTCCAGTGCCGCCATTGAGATTGATGGACCCGGGCGAGATATTGCACGCTGCACCCGCAGGCGCGCCGGAGCAGGAAAGCGTCACCGGCTGGTTGAATCCTCCACTGGCCGCAACACTCACATTGCTGCTGGCGCTCTGGCCTGCGGCAATGGTCACTATTGATCCGCTGGGCAGGGACAGCGAGAAATCAGAAGCTGGCGGCGGAGGCGGCGCGCCACCCAGAGACGCATGCAGGTAATACGTGATTCCGGTTGTGCCGTTGGTCGCCGGATCAACCCCGGCCTCGTCCATGTTTGCGAAATCGAGGTGTGCCGTATTGCCCGGCCACAAAAAATCCCAGCGGGCAGAAGCGCTGCCATCGCGTGTAGGCGGGCCGGAAGCCAGAATTGAATACGCTCCCCACGTTCCTGCGGCGGAGCGAATCTCCACCGAGGGCTGAATCACGCTCAAATCATGCCCTTCGAGAGCGTAAATATTATCGGCAGAATCTATGTAGAGACCGGGCCCATGTCCCGCAACCGCCGCTGTGGGGCTGATGGTGGACCATGTATTCGCCGCGGTGCGGAGCGCAAGCTGGTAATGAAAGCTGAAGTCTCCGGCAATGTAGTTCACCAGCACGCGACCGGTGGAATCAATTGCCAGCGAAGGCGACTCGTCAGACTGGCTGGTGGAAGCGTTGCTTGTCACCGTCTCCGTTGCGCTCCAGGCACCCGTAGATGGATTGCGCTGGCGATAGAACATGCCCGCTGCGCCGTCATAAAACGCCATGTGTAAAACACCATTGCCGTCAAAAGCGAGCGAAGGATGCATGTCCGCTGATGATGGCGCAACTGCAACCGGCGCAGACCATGCTCCTGCTGTGCGGTTGGTGTAGTACATTGCCTCATTGGTTCCGCCGGTGACCACGTGCGGCGCACCGTTGGCATCAAGCGCCAGTCCCGTCTTGCCCATGTAACGGTTCAGTGTGTTCTGCCCGCTCAGCGCGCCTACCACCTCAGGAGTGCCCCAGGCGTCGGTGACGGTATCAAATTTCACGTACCTGGTTTGCGAGGCGGCAATATCTTCGTAAACAATCTGAATGAATCTGTCTGTCCCTGCCAGCTTTGCTTCGACTCCGCCAAAGCGCGTCCCGTTGGCGGGCCTGTGCGCCGCGTCCACCTCAACAAAGCTGGTTGGATTACCGGAAGGTGAGCCTTTATACATCCGGATGGAACTGGGAATAGTTCCGCCGCTGAACCCGCTGGCGTTCGTCACCACGTAGACCACATCTCTGGAAGTTCTTACCACCTGCCGCGTATAGCAGTCCACGTATCCCGGACCTACTTTCACAATCGGGCTCCACGTTGCTTGCGCGTGCAAGCTTGGCGCGCAGCAGACCGCAAGTATCAAGAAGATTATGGAAGCACGGCGCGCAAACAAGGCAGATTTGCTGGTCATGAGTGTGCATCATAGCGCTGTACAAGATGAGAGCGCGAGATGCATGTTTTTGCACATATCAACCGTCAGATGACCCGTGGCGCGCAACAAATCAGGACCTGCCCCCTTTTGTCCCATTGGAATTGGGCGATGGCAGAGGACGAAATGACAAAAGCCCAGATTGTCGAGCACTTGAGGATTTTGATTTACCATTCCTCAGATGAATCGACGTGATTTCCTCGCTACCCTGCCGCTGGCTGTTGCGGCCAGTGCAATTCCTGTAGTTGAGATACTTGGTGAAGCGCTCCCACCCGAGTTTTCGGCTCCGGCAGTAAAAGCAGCAAGAGCGTTTGCTCCGGCGGCAAATGAACTCGACTTTGCCACAGCACTCCAAGCGGCTGAGGCAATACGGAGCCGGAAGGTATCCTCAGTCGAACTGACGCAGGCGATGTTCGCCCGCATTGAACGCTACAATGCGCAACTGAATGCTTTTGTGTATCAGCTCCGGGAGCAGGCGCTCGCCCAGGCGAAGAAAGCGGACGAGGTCCTGGCTCAGAGCAAGGGAAAAGGCGCACAAACGCTGGGCGTCTTCCACGGCGTGCCGATTACGGTGAAGGAGAGCTTTGCCGTCGAGGGACAACCATGCACCTGGGGTATTCCCGAACTGAAAAATTCCAAAGCGCCGAAAAATTCTGAGGTAGTAAGCCGCCTGCTTGCGCAGGGCGCGGTGTTGCTGGGCGCAACCAACGTACCTTTGCAGCTTGCGGACTGGCAGAGCTACAACGCTATTTATGGAGAGACGAACAATCCCTGGGACGTGAAGCGAACACCGGGCGGATCGTCGGGCGGGAGCGCAGCCGCGCTCGCTGCTGGGCTGGGATATCTCAGCGTGGGCAGCGATATTGGCGGTTCACTGCGCGTGCCGGCGCACTTCTGCGGGATCTTCAGTCACAAGCCCACGCTCGATCTGGTGAGCCTGC
>DATFDA010000181.1:0-12113 GCA_035252525.1 Candidatus Angelobacter sp.
TCGCTGGCCGGCGGATACAAAGGATGGAAGGCGGGAAAAGAGTAGCCGCTAGCGCTTAGCCGTTAGCACTTAGTGCTTGTATTCCGGTTGCCGGCGGTATCGCTTCTGATCTGCCGGTCTAAGCTAAAGGCTAAGGGCTAAAAGCTAAAGGCTTCTCCAACCGAGAAAAAACCTGCACAGCAAAAGACATTTCCACGATTACCTATTTCAAGAGGACACATGAAACTCAACGGAATCAAACTAACCTGGCTTGGGCACGCAACATTTCTCATTGAAACTCCGGAAGGGAAGAAAATCCTGATTGATCCCTGGGTGATGAACAATCCCATGACACCGGCAGACAAGAAGAAGTTTGACCACATTGATGTGATGCTTTGCACTCACGGACACGGCGACCATATTGGCGACGCCGTAGAACTGGCCAAAAAGCACGATCCCAAAGTTGTGGGCGTCTACGAGCTCTGCCTGTGGATGAACAAAAAAGGGGCCAAACAGATCATGCCCATGAACAAGGGAGGCTCCCAGGAAGTGGGTGACGTCTACGTGACCATGGTGCATGCAGACCATTCCTGCGGGATCGAGGATGACGGCCAGATCATTTATGGGGGCGAGCCGTGCGGCTATGTGATCCACTTCAAAAACGGACTCAAGATTTATCACGCAGGAGACACCAATGTGTTTGGCGACATGCACATTATTCACGAGCTCTATCAGCCGGACCTGGCGATGCTCCCCATAGGGGATGTGTTTACCATGGGTCCGCGTGAAGCCGCCTACGCCTGCAAGCTGCTCAAGCCTAAGGCTGTGGTTCCCATGCATTTTGGCACCTTCCCGCTGCTGACCGGCACGCCGCAAGAGCTGGAGCGTAGAGTGCAAGACATGGGAATTGAATTGCACGCAATGAGACCGGGCGAGACTCTTTCCTGATGGCCACGGAAGGCATCATCACACCCTCAGTAGATCGCTATATGGACTCGCTCCTGCCGCCGCGAGATGCTGTGCTCGTGGAGATGGAGCGCCAGGCGGTCGAACGAGATATTCCCATCGTGGGCCCTGCTGTGGCTCGTGTGCTTTTTCAGTACGCGCGGCTGATCGGGGCGAAGAAGGTATTTGAGATGGGCTCTGCCATTGGCTACTCCACAATATGGTGGGCGCGCGCCGTGGGCGATGGCGGCAAGGTTTTTTATACTGACGGCGATCCCAAGAATGCTGCCGAGGCGCGCCGCTACTTCCAACAGGCGGGAGTTCAGAGCAGGATTCATATTGCCGTGGGTGATGCGCTGGAGTTGCTTTCCGAACAGAAGCAGGAGTTTGACATCATCTTCAACGACGTGGATAAAGAGGATTATCCACGGGTGCTGCACCTGGTGAGCAACCGTCTTCGCAAGGGTGGCCTCTTCATCACCGACAACGTGCTCTGGTCAGCACGCGTGACGAATCCCGATGCAAAGGAAGAGTCTACGCGCGCAATCCGGGAGTTCAATCGGCGGCTTTATTCCATGCAGGAGTTCTTCACCACCATTCTTCCCATTCGCGATGGACTTGCCGTCGCCGTGAAGAGCTGAAAGGAAAGGACCATCAGCTCAGCGAGCCGATGGTCCCGCAACTTTGCTTAGTGAACAGCCATAAATCCGTGAAATTTGCTAGTGCTGTCTTGATACGATCCAACAATCGCCTGGTGGTAGTTGATGCTCCACGGTGTTGTGTTGCTGCCGCCTGGAAAATTGATGGGAACCGGATGCAGGACTTCACCTTGCTCTCCTGTTTCGCTGGCTTCTGAATGAAACGTGACGAAACCTCCGCCACGCCCAGTGCCGACAACGTCGTCGCGTCCATTCACTCCGTTCAGGTGCGTATCAGTTCCGCCGATGCGCTGGAAGATATCGAGATCAGGACCGGCCTTCTGAAACGCGTTAAAGAAATCTGCGCGGAACAGGTCGCCCACAATGACTCCGAGATTCGAAATCCCGTTGAGAGATTCACTTTCCCCGTTTGAGGGGACGGCAAGGTTAAACGGCGTGAACGTGCCGTTCTTCCAGGTAAAGCCGCTGGTCCCGTCCCCGCCGACAACCGTGAGGGAGCTATTTACGCTATTTGCGGTAGTGAAACTCGAGCCGGGCTGGTCAATCTTCTGGAGCTGCCCCGTATGATGGAGCAGAAATCCGTGCAGATGGCCATCGCTGGTGGCGAACGCTCCTACCACGTCCCCACCGTCATTCACGCCCAGCACCTCAGTCTGGGTTGCGCCGGGAACGTCGATCCTGGTGAATTTACCGTTTACGACTTTGAAGCCGTGCAGTTCGCAGCTCAGAAAAAAACTGCAATCGCTGCGCCCGATTATGAAGTACCCCACAATTTCACCGAAATTGTTGATGCCGCGTGCCACAGTTCCATTCGTCGCTCCCGGGAAACTGAAGCTCACGTATCTAAATTTGGAAGAGTTGATTTGACTTACTGCTCCGCCTGTCAGCGCCAGACAGAGAATGGCTGTGATCAGAACCTTGCGATTCACAGTGGACCTCCTGGGCCAGATATAAGCGGGGAACAATATTGTCCGATGCTGCTGCTGAAACGGCTGGTGGCCCAGCCAGAGGCGAGCACAAGATAAGTTTTTGCCTTAACCCACGGCTAGGCGGGGAATGAAAAACCGGGCCGCCACCCTTCTGAGGAGACGGTCCGGTTTACGGGCAGGCAGGGATGTTATGAAGATTTATGCTGCTCTGGCGCCATCAGCCCAGGGATCAAGGACAACCTTGGTGCAATCGTCCTGCTTGTCGCGAAACGTCTTGTACATCCTGGGTGCATCATCCATTGGGACGCGGTGGCTGATGACGAAACTGGGGTCAATCTCGGCGCGCTGAATGCGCTCCAGCAGCGGCTTCATGTACTTCATCATGTGAGTCTGGCCGGTCTTCATGGTGATGGCTTTATTCATATACTGTCCGGCGGGAAACTTATCAACAAATCCGCCATAGACACCGGGCACGGATACCGTTCCTCCTTTGCGGCACGCCATAATGCATTCGCGCAATACTCCCGGCCGGTCAGGTTCAATCTTCAGCGCCTGCTTGGTTCGATCGATCAGGTAAGTTGGGCCGGTGTAGTGCGCTTCCATGCCGACTGCGTCAATGCAGGAATCAGGGCCGATGTTGCCGGTCATCTCCTTCAGCCGATCCAGAATGCTATCAACCTCAGTGTAGTTGATGATCTCCGCTCCGGCCTGCTGGGCCAGACGCAGCCGGTAATCAAAGCGATCAATGGCAATCACCCGCTCCGCGCCCAGCAAAAACGCGCTGCGGATGGCAAATTGGCCCACAGGACCGCATCCCCAGATGGCCACCGTATCGCCGGGATGTATGTTGGCGTTCTCGGCGCCCATGTAGCCTGTAGGGAATATGTCAGAGAGGAAGACCACCTGCTCATCAGGCAGCCCATCGGGGATCTTCAACGGACCAACATCAGCAAACGGAACGCGCGCGTATTGCGCCTGGCCTCCTGCATAGCCGCCCAGCATATGGGTGTAGCCGAAGAGACCTGACGGCGAGTATCCCATGAGTTTCTCCGCCATCCAGTAGTTCGGGTTGGAGTTTTCACAGCAGGACCATAACTGCTGCTGGCAAAAGAAGCAGTTTCCGCAGGCGATGGTGAATGGGACCACCACGCGATCTCCCGCCTTTAACTTTTCCGGCTTGATTCCTCCGCCCACTTCCACCACTTCGCCCATGAACTCGTGCCCCATGATGTCCCCCTGTTCCATGGTGGGCATCAAGCCATCGTAGAGATGCAAGTCAGATCCGCAGATGCACGTGCTGGTTATGCGCACTATGGCGTCGCGCGGATTTAGAATCTTTGGATCGGGAACGGTTTCCACGCTCATCTTCTCAGTGCCCATCCAACAAACAGCCTTCATGCCAACCTCCTTTTCCTTCCAGCACTGCACGCATCCCTGCATCACGCCGGATCGACTGGTCCGGATCCAAGGCGCGGGCTGCTGCCACCACTCGCGAGCGAGGACCATGGGATTGACCTTCAACAGTCGGAATCTCTCCCGCCTCAATCAGCGCCTTAAAGCGGCGAAGGTCCTGCCGCATCATGAAGCCAGGATCTTTTCCCAGAAGTCTGGCAACGGCTCCGCCAAGTTTGCCCGCAGGCGGAGAGTAGATGATGTTGGCTGAAACAAAGGCTCCACGTTTGCCGGGCGCTTCCCGGAACTCCACATATCCATCCACATCGATGTCTGATCCAGGCAGCGACCGCCACGAAATCAGTTCACCAGGCCTTTCCGCCACGATCTCTGCTTCCCAATGAATGCGGGAACCCATGGGCCCGCCCGCTACCCAGCGGGAACGGCGCTCACCCAGGATTGAAACACTATCGAGGTGATGCATAAAGGTAGGGAGGTTTTCAAGGTTGCGCCAGAACTCAAATGCCTGCTGCGGTGAGCAGTTCACCTGGATGGTGCTGCGTGCAACCGATTGCGCAGGCGAGACGTTTAGACGCGAACCCGCAACCGCCAGCAGCCCGCCTCCGGCTGCCAGCGCAAGTCCTGCTTTTGAACGGCGAGTAAGGCCAAATATCGCAAGCGCGCTCCCCGCCGCCAGTGCACCCCAGCGTGGAGCGGCGGACGGCAATCGTGAGCGCCTGCCTGCGGCATTCCTGGAATGAATGCGTACGGCTTCTGCCATGATGAATCCTTCCTTCTCTTTTGTTTTTGAAGTCTTGCGATCCAAGAGATAACTGGTGGGATGCCATCAGGATTGGCAGGGTGTTCTGAAAGGCAGTTTTTTCGGATGTTGTTGCTGCTCTGCTCACGACCGCCCTAGCTGGGGGTCGCGGCAGCAAACTGCTGAACGTTGGCGCGCAGGCTTTCCATCAGGGCTTCTTCACAGGTGGACTGAATCACTGAGCGATAGTGCTCTCCCAAAAAAACGCGCAGCTTCGCCGTGTCCATGGTGCTGGAGCCCAGGAGGTAGGGCAGAGCTTCCGGAGGAATATCTGACACGCCCAAATCCCAAAGCAGCTTGAGTGCCTTGCGGCATATCGCGCGCCCGGGCACCTGTTTTATTTCAATGTTGGCGATTTCAATGCAGCGCCGGAGAGAAAGGGAATCGCCGCGGCCCGCCACATTCAGGATGGTGAGCGCCGGGTCAGGCTGCTTTCGCGTCAGGATATGGGCGATCAGCCGCGCCATGTCATTCACATGCACAAACTGAAAACGATGCTCCAGATAGTTACCGCGAGAAGGAAGCCACAGCGGCAATCTCGATCCTTTGCGCCGCAGCCGCTCTGCCAAGCGGCCTTTCCCGGCGGGCACCCCGCGCAGCACACCCAGTTGATAGTTCTGCACGCTGGCTCCCGCATACACATGCGAGCGGAGAATGTATGTTTTGCACTTCCGCAGCCCCTTGGCGCGTGCCTGCACGGTTTCATCCGCCTCCTGCTGCTGCAGCGCATAAGGCAGGCTCTGCGCGTTGAGCGGAGCATCTTCTGTTACTGCCTTTTCCAGCTCCGGACCGTAAACCATGGCGCTGCTGGGGAAGATGAATTTATCAATGCCGCCCACCATCCGATTATGTTCAGCAATAGCTTCAATCACGCGACTGGTGCCGGCCACGTTCACCATCCACATCTGCCGCGGGCTGAGTACGCCGCTGCGCAACGGATCCAGGATGAAGGCAAGATGCACGATCGCTTCCGGCCGGTAGGCACGCATCAGGTCCAGCAACTGGTCACAGGAACGCTCTTCTCCCAGATCGATCTTTTCAAAGCGAAACATGGCATTCGCATTCGCCGGTTCGCGTACATCTGCGCCAATCACCTGGAAGTCATTCAGGTTTTCGAGCAGGCGCAGGCCCAGATTGCCTGCGATGCCGGTGATCAGAACTGTCGGTTTGCCTGCCATGTGTCGGGTGTGCGGCTCTTTTTCAAAATGATATGGAAGCGGGTGAGGCAAGTCATCGTAGCACAAAGAGAGGACGCCGAAACTAAGGTGTGTGTCTGGTGGACGCCTTCGCCGGCCGGGATTGGAAGCGCTCTCTGATGAGGCGGCAACTGCGGCCCGTTCCGCTCGGGCGATCACCTGAGCAGGTGGGGCCGCAGTAAAGCTTTACCTTTTCTCTCCGGGCGGAGTTGCCGGCGTCGCCGGACCAAAGTAAGTATCGTTGTAGTCAGCCTTCACAGATGAGGTGATGCCTTTGATCGCCGCTTCCATCTTCTGCCGGTGCAGGGTACGGACAATTTCGTCCTTCACCTTGTCCATTGGCTGCGTTTCCTTTTTTTCCACTTTATAAATAATGACTGCGGTAGGCTGGTCATCTTTGTATACGCCGCCCTGTTGCAAATCAAAGATCGCCTTGTCCGTGGCCGGTGGCAGGGCTCCTTTGCGCACCGGGCCTATTTGCGTACTCGGAGGCGTGGTGGAGAGGCCGAGCTTGCTGTAGGCGTCCTTCTCCAGTGTGTCCATGTCCTCGCCTTTCTGGGCGCGCTCCTGCATCTGGTTGCCGATCTCCGTAGCTTTTTTGGCGAAGTCTGCTTTTTCCGCGTCCGTGGCCTTGGGCTTGGCAGCGTCTGCCTTGGGGATATACAAGCGGCGCAGAGTTGCGCTTATAAACTCGTCCTTGTGCTGGTTGTAGTAAGCGTCTATTTGCGCTTGCGGTATGTCCTTGTATTTCTCGTCGAGCTGCCGCTGGTAGGCCTCAGCTAATCCGCGCAGGCGCAGCAACGCGAACTCCGGACTCTTCTCCACGCCGGCTTTTTCGGCTGCATCAGCCATGGCGAGCAGTTCCACATAGCGCTGGGCCAGCGTGCGCCGCATTTGCGGCGTCTGCGGCTGGTTCGGAGGGACTACCAGGTTCAGCAAGCTATCAAACTGCTTCTTGCTCACGTGCGTGACGCAGGCGCTCTGGGCCGCCGCACCTTTTGCGCCCGGATGCGGGGCGCAGGCGCCGTGGACAGTGATGACCGTGGTTGTGGCTGGAAGAGCGGCCTCTGCCGCCTTCTTGGTCTCTTTTGATTCCGCGGACTTCGTCGGAGACGAGGACTGTCCCTTCGCGGCAGGCGAGGTGCGCGCCGTGGACTGGTTGGCGCTTGCAGCCTTGGAGGTACTTTGCGCCGCTGCGGGCGACGGAGCCGGGCTGGCGGTCTGCGCTACGGCGGTTCCGGCCGCGAGCAGCCCTATCATGGCAAGTTTCAACATGCGTGAAATCCTTTCTTCATCAGTAGCTTGAATGCAAAACATAAAGGTAAGAGGTGTGTATAAATCGTAGCACGATAGGGGTAGCGCTCATGGATGGTTCAAAAAATCCTCCAGCACTTGCAGGTATCTCTCCGGCTCTTCGTAGGAAGGCAGATGCCCGCTATGCTCAAAGAAAACCAGCTTCGCGCCGGGGATGGCCTGCTTCAGGCGCCAAGCTGTTAACGGAGCTACATTCATATCATAGCGGCCGTTGATCACCAAAGTAGGGAAGTTGAATCCCGCGAGCTTCGGTGTCAGGTCCAGATTTTCAGTGGCTTTGGATACGGCTTCTGCAACTGCCGGTTCAAATCCCAGATTGCCCATGCGGCTCATGTAAGCCTCACGTTTTTCCGGCGAATAGAAAATCATGCGGAAGTGGTTGCGAAGGCTGGCGCGAGCAGCAGCATCAGTATTGGGCCCCAGCTTCTGCATCTCTTCCTCATCTTCTTCATGAATGTCAGGGAAGGTTTCAGGGAGCAGATGCACAATGCTCTTCCACGAAGGTCCGGGCGAATCAGACAGTATCAGCCTGGCCACATGCTGCGGATAGGCGGCCGCATATGCCATTGCCACCAGCCCGCCGTAGGAATCGCCGAGCAGGGCGAACTTATCAAGGCCCAGAGCCTTCCGCACCGCCTCCAGGTCGACTACCTGCGCGTCCATCGTTTGTGAAAGCGCTGGTGATGATTGTGGTGGTTTGGATGATCCCGTCCCGCGCTGGTCATAAAAGACCACCATGCGAGTGCGGGCAACTCGATCCCAGAGATCGTTCTGCACCATGTACGCGTGGGTCAACCCGGGACCGCCATTCACAGCGATAATGGGAAGCGCAGTGCCCCGGCTGCCTAAGGTTTCATAGGCAATATTCACTTCCTGGCTGCGCGCGACGCCTTTGGTATGCGCAACTGTTTGTGCGTACAGAGCAGTACCAAACACAACAAGCAACGCTATCGCCCCAAGTTTCATACCGGAATAATGTATCAGTTCACAGTTGAGAGAACGGATGAGATTTAGCGCTGTGGATATGGGAAGGTGGTGTGCCGATTCGGCCGGGCGGGGAAAACTGAAGTCTTAATGCGAATAAGAAATGGATGATCCAGAAATACTTAAGGGCCAGAGCTTCCGGGTCCCTGGCCCCTAATAGCAGTCGACGGATGAGCCTGCTTCTGTAGCAGTAGAGTTACAAAACTCCCGTTTGATATATGTCGTAACAAGGTTTCTCTCTTTTTTTTGCTCTTAAAAGATTAGCCCCTAAAATTTTAGGTGTTTCACCCGAGAAATCAGGCCTCTTTTTTCTTTTTCGGCTTGATGGCCTCCCACATGTCGGGCGTCAACAGGTCGCCAAGATGGCTGAATTCCGCAGCTCCCTTGAGCCATTCGCCACCGTCCATGACAATCTGCTCGCCGTTGATGTAGCCGCTTTTATCGCTCACCAGGAAAGCTGCCAGGTCAGCCAATTCTTCATGAGTTCCGAAGCGGCCGAGAGGGTTGCGCTTCTTGGCTAGCTCTTCCAGCGACTTCACTGGCATTAATCGGGAAAATGCTCCTTCTGTGGGAATTGGCCCCGGAGCAATGGCGTTGAAACGAATACCGCGTGGGCCCCACTCTACAGCGAGGCTGCGCGTCAGGTTTAGGACGCCCGCCTTTGCCACTGACGACGGTACAACGTAAGGCGAGCCGCTCTCGGCATACACAGTAGTGATATTGAGCACGCTGGCGTGACGTCCAGTTTGGAGCCAGCGCTTGCCGCAGGCCATAGTGCAATGAATGGTTCCCATCAAAACGATTCCAATCACAGCTTCAAACGCGCCGATCGAGAGATCTTCAGTGCGTGAGATAAAGTTGCCGGCTGCGTTATTCACCAGGACATCGAGCGGTCCATCTTTCCAGAACTCAGTGATCATCGCTTCCACGCGCTCTTTGTCGCGCACGTCACAGGGAAATGCTTTCACCTGTGCGCCAGGTCGGGCGGCGCGCAGTTCCTCGCTGGACTGTTGCAGCACGTCTTCACGCCGCCCACAGATGTAAAGCGATGCCCCAAGTTCAAGGAAGCGCCTGCCCATGCTTTTGCCCAGGCCGGTCGCGCCGCCCGTGATGAGGATACGTTTGCCTGCGAGTAGGTCGGTTTGAAACATGGGAAGGATTGTACTTGAGTTGCAACTGTTAGCGGACTCGCACTAACGGCAGGTCTCGCTCCGCCGCCCACTTCTCCCACTCACTGGCGCTGCGCTCGCGAAATGCCCGTTCAAATGCGGCGTGATCCGGCTCAGCGATGTTGAGTTCACTCACGAGCCGTTGAGCGAAATGGGGTTCCAGTGCTGCAATTGCCAACCAGCCGTCGGCCGCCTGGTAAACACCATAGAACGGCGAGCCACCGCCAAGAATGCCGCCGCGATTTGTAAGTCCGGCTTTCACCGGCGCGCTCAACTCTGCAGCGCAGTCGTAAAGAGAAATCAGCGCGCAGCCGGCCTCTCCAGTGCGCGCAAAATGGAGCAGTAAAGCCAGCGACTCGGTGATGCAGCGCTCTGCACCGGCAAGATCAACAAAAAGAGTTGACGGCAGCTCGGGAGGCGTGACCAGACCTGTTTCAGCCAGATAAGTAAGATCGTGTCCGCTTTTTTCTTCCTGCGGCGGCGGATAGCCGATGATTCCGGCGAAGCACACACGTGGGAAGCGTGCATGCAAGCTTTTCCAGTCGAGTCTCAGCCGCGCCAGCGCGGAGGGACGATACGATGCGAGCAGCAAATCAGCCTGGCTCAGCAGTGAATCAAGCTGCGCCCGGCCGTCCGCGCTCTTTAGATCAAGCGCGACAATCGTTTGTCCACTGGAGAGCGAGTCATACCAACTGCGCGCAAAAGTCTTGAGCGGATCTCCGGTTGGCGGCTCGACCTTGATGACAGTCGCTCCAAGACGCGCGAGTCGAGACGCAGCGACTGGCCCGGGCGTGTTGATGCTAAGGCTGACTACAGTTATGCCGCGCAGGAGTTCAAGGTTTTCAGACATGCCAAGCGAGTCTAGGGCAGAGACACCTCATGGGGCAATGCCTGTATCAAGAGTACAGAAGTCAGCATGATCAACCTGGAATCATTCTGTCAGCGTTCACCTGTCCCGGCCAGCCGTGGATCAGCGGTAAGGTTTCGCGTGCTACAATCCGCAGCGCTCATCAGGAGACCACATTCATGTTGCGCAAACTTGCCTTTGTGCTTGCCATCCTCACGATTACCGCTGCCGCCACGGAACGCCAAAATAATACTGACTATCGTGCCCGCCGCCAGGCGCTCGCCAAGGCTATGAGCGCAGACCACGGCTCGCTGATTCTTTTCGCGCCCGTGGAACCGGAAGGGCAGAATGACCTCTACGGTTTTCGCCAGGAAAACAACTTCTATTACCTCACCGGCTGGCCGGAGCCGGGAGCAGCCATCCTCATCACCTCAGATCCGTACAGGGAAGTCCTCTTTCTGCCTGAGCACAATGCTACTCAGGAAAAATGGACCGGTCCCAAGCTCGGCCCTGAAAATCCTGATGCCCCCAAGATCACCGGCTTTGACAAAGTAGAAAGCCTGGACAATATGCACGATGAGTTGCTGAAAGTACTGCCTCAGCCGCGAGCGATTGTATATGCAGATCTCGGCAGTAACGGGCAGAGCACAGCCTCCACTGGTCCTATGGAATGGCTGCGGCGGAGTAACTCTTTTCCCAATTACATCAGTTTCCGCGATGCTGTGCCTTTGCTGGCCAAGTTGCGGATGATCAAAGACGCAGGCGAGGTTGAGTTCATCCGTCGCGCCACCACTGCGTCCATGGCAGCGCACGCAGCGGCGCTGAAGGCCATACATCCCGGCGTGTCAGAGCGAGAGATTTCTGCACTGATGCAGTATGAGTTTGGGAAGCGCGGTTGTGAGCGTCCCGCATATGCGCCGATTGTCGGATCGGGACTTTACTCCACTGTGCTGCACTACTCTGACGATTCGCAGGTCATGCAGGATGGCGGCCTGGTGGTGATGGACGTGGGAGGTGAATATTCCATGTACGCCACCGACATCACGCGAACAGCACCGGTCAACGGCAAGTTCACTCCGCGGCAGCGTGAAATTTACAACATTGTTCTTGGCGCTCAGGAAGCAGCCATCCACGCCTTTGAACTCGACAAATCCAGGCTCACCGGCAATGGGCCTGACTCGCTTTACAAAGTAGCCCGGGATTACATTGATTCGCATGGCAAAGACATTCATGGCCAGCCGCTGGGGAAATACTTCATTCACGGTTTGGGGCATCACGTTGGGCTGAGCGTGCATGACGCAAGTGATCCCACAGCTCCGCTTACCAAAGGGATGGTGTTTACACTGGAGCCGGGCATCTATATTCCTGAGGAAAAGCTTGGGGTCCGCATTGAAGACATGTTTTATGTCGATCAGGACGGCAAGCTGGTGATGCTCACGCAGGGCCTGCCTCGGACCGCTGACGAAGTGGAACAAGCGATGAAGAGGTAAGCCGCGCATAGATTCCTGAGTTCTGCCACGACCAGCAGAGCGTTACTCAGAGTTGCTGAAGAACACTGCGGCGATGACGAAGGCGATGGTCCTGCTTTCCGTGAGCGAGTATCTGACTGATATTCTTGCTCGCCACCAGGACGCGCAATTCCACCGACTTTTAGGGCCAGCGATTGCCCTCCGCGCTTTGGACTCCATGGGCGCAGCGGAGATCAGCTTTTCAAGGGCTCGCCGATCACTTCGATTTCCAATCCTCATTTCACTGCCACTGCCAGCGTGTCATGGTGCTCGCGGATAAACCGGCGGAGATATGGCCCAATCTGGCTGGGCGCATCAAATCCCGCGGCTTTGGCCGCCGCTTCCTGATCTTTGGCCGGAACGTCAGCGCT
>DATFDA010000182.1:0-14071 GCA_035252525.1 Candidatus Angelobacter sp.
CCTTGCGTAGGCATTTTCCATTTCGCGCTCTTTGAGCAGATCAGCAAACTGGCCGGGTAGGGAGATGAACATCTCCACATGAAAGAAGCCGCCGTTTGCAAATGCTTTGCGCAGCTCAGGCAGAGGCGGTCCGTAAACAAACAGGTCTTCCTGCCAGGCAATCTCTTCCGGCGACTGCTTTCCGCTCTTTGCTTCTGCCTTGCTGCGTTTGGCGATGCGGTCACTCTGGTAGTAATCGGCATAGCTTCCCATGGGATAAAGAATCATCAGGTCCCAGTGGTCACCCTGGCTGTGGCGCATCCATAGCGGCAGCTCGTCGCCGGCTGCTTTCATGCCGGCGAAACGCGCCTTGTTCAGTTCAATCAGGCTGGTCAATTTCCCGGGAGCCGCCTGCACGAGGCTGACTTTGTACAGGTATTGGTTGTTCTGGGCGTTGGCGGACGAATAGAAAGCAGCAAGAATGGTGCACAGCAGGAGTGTGATCTTTGTCATGATTGGGGGTTCCTTGAGCAGATTAGATTATCGCGATTTTGCTCCGCGTTTTGGTAAAAGGGCCAATTGCGTCCGCGCAGCAGCGGATGGTACCTTAAGAGGTTTGCAATGTGAACGATTTTTGATCCGTGGAGGAATCACGAGATGGCGTCTTCATACAATGGCAACCCCCTTCCGTCAGGGGGCGCCCCGATTACTTTCAGTGGCGGCAAACTGCAAATTCCAGATAACCCCATTATTCCTTACATCGAAGGTGACGGCACGGGCCGGGACATCTGGGCTGCATCGGTCCGGGTGTTTGATGCCGCCGTGGAAAAGGCCTACAACGGCAAGCGGAAAATCCACTGGTACGAAGTTTTCGCCGGGGAAAAAGCGTTCACCAAATTCAAGAACTGGCTTCCTGAAGAAACAATCAATGCCATTCGCGACCTTCACGTCGCCATCAAAGGGCCTCTCACCACTCCGGTGGGCGGAGGCATTCGGTCACTCAATGTGGCGCTTCGCCAGACCCTTGATCTGTATGGGTGTGTTCGTCCCGTGCGTTACTATCAGGGCGTGCCTTCACCGGTGAAGCACCCGGAGCAACTCAACATTGTAATCTTCCGGGAAAATACTGAAGACGTTTACATCGGGATTGAGTGGCAGCAGGGAACGCCGGAAGTGAAAAAGGTAATCGACTTCCTCAACAACACCATGCTGGCTGGAACCAAAAAGCGCATTCGCGAAGATTCCGGCGTGAGCATCAAGCCCATTTCCATTACAGGCACCAAGCGTCTGGTGCGCATGGCAATTCAGCATGCCGTCAAGAACAACCGGCGCTCCGTCACGCTGGTGCATAAGGGCAACATCCAGAAATTCACGGAAGGCGCGTTCCGGGAATGGGGCTATGAAGTGGCTCGCGACGAATTCCGGGACTTGGTGGTGACGGAACGTGAAAGCTGGATTCTGGACAACAAGGACAAAAACCCGAACATCACCATTGAAGCGAACGCTGTCATGATTGAGCCCGGCCTGGAGTTCGCCGCTGACAGCTTCAAGCAGGAAGTCTACAAAGAAGTTCGCAACTGCCTGAACTCAATCGGCCAATCGCATGGGAACGGCGCGTGGAAGAAGAAGATCATGATCAATGACCGTATTGCTGACTCGATCTTCCAGCAGGTCATCATACGGCCCGCGGAGTATGACATTCTGGCCACCCCGAACCTGAACGGAGACTATATTTCTGACGCATGCGCCGCGCAGGTGGGCGGACTGGGAATAGCTCCTGGCGCCAACATCGGCGACCAGCACGCCATCTTTGAGGCCACGCACGGCACCGCGCCGAAGTATGCCGATAAAGATGTGATCAATCCCGGATCGGTCATGCTTTCGGGGGTGATGATGCTGGACTTCATGGGCTGGACTGAAGCCGCACGGCTGATTGAGACCTCGATTGAGGCGACAATCCAGCAAAAATTTGTGACTTACGACTTTGAGCGCCTGATGCCCGGTTCTCACAAGGTAAAGACCAGCGAGTTCGCCTCGTACATTGTGGACAATATGGTGGACCGCCGTAAGAAGAGTGCAGCGCCGGAGCCGCAGCACGTGTAAATAAAGCTGGAGGATGCCTGCTTCGCAGTTTAAGTTCATGCCGGCGTCCACGAATTTTAAAACGTGGCGGAATCGCGCGTGAGAAGTGTTATTTGAGCGCGACCTCACGTGATCCATCATCATTCGCAGAGGAAGGGAATTCATGCGCAAAAAAGTAACGATTGTGGGCGCGGGCAATGTGGGCGCCACCACCGCACACTGGATTGCTTCAAAAGAGCTGGCCAATGTTGTTTTGATTGACGTTCTGGATGGCATTCCTCAAGGAAAAGGACTGGACCTGTTGGAAGCCATGCCGGTGGAGAAGCGCGACTCTTTCGTGCTCGGCACCAACGATTACGCCGATACCGCGAACTCTGACATTGTGGTCATCACTGCCGGCATCGCGCGCAAGCCGGGCATGAGCCGCGACGATCTACTGAATACCAACTACAAAATCATGCAGGACGTGGTTGGGAAAGTTGTGGCGAACTCACCCAACTCCATTCTCATCGTGGTGTCAAACCCGCTCGATGCCATGGCGCAGGCAGCCTACAAGCTGAGTAAGTTTTCCCGTAATCGGGTGCTGGGAATGGCCGGAGTGCTCGATTCTTCGCGTTTCCGCACCTTCATTGCTCAGGAACTCAACGTCAGCGTGGAGAACGTAACCGCATTCGTTCTGGGCGGCCATGGTGACACCATGGTTCCGCTGGCGCGGTACTCGACCGTTGCCGGAATCCCGATCACTGAACTCATCCCTAAAGACCGGCTTGATGCAATCGTCCAGCGCACGCGTGATGGCGGCGCCGAAATTGTGAAATACCTGAAGAGCGGCAGCGCCTACTACGCGCCGTCTGCCTCAGCGACAGAGATGGTCGAGGCTATTCTGAAAGATAAAAAGAAGATCCTGCCGTGTGCCGTCTATCTGCAGGGGGAGTACGGTATCAAAGACTTGTTTGTCGGAGTGCCCTGCAAACTCGGCGCCAACGGCCTGGAGCAGATCATTGAGATCAAACTGACTCCCGAAGAACAGGCTGCGCTCAAAAAGAGCGCAGATGCGGTAACGGAATTGATAAAGGTGATTGGAATTTAAGGAGATTTTTTCTGACGGTTTGAAGCGGCGCAGCTCTTATGCCACTTCAACTTTCAAAGGTCAAATGCGCTAACTCAGTCTTGATCTGGTCTATCTCGCATGAATGTCGGCTATTGCGAAGCTGTTTAATGAGAGCAAAAGAAATGACGTCTAACAGCTTCTTCTGTTGCACTACCTTCCTTCTTGCCCGGAGTGGCTATCGGATGGTTTTTATATTGCTTTCGATGGTTCTTCTTCATTGACGGCGCCGAACCTCTTCAAGTCCTCATCCACTACAGTGCGCAGAATCACGGCCAGGTTCCATTCTGAGACGATCACCACCGTATCATCCAGATATAGCGACGCGTATTGCTCCTGGTTCATCAGTTGTTGCAGGCCGGACGGAGTGGCAACAACGTATTTAGTCTCCCAGGCATGTTCGCTGCCGGGGTCCTGCGCCACCAGGAATAAATCGTCAACAAAGCTTCTGGGATCTGCTGGTCCGCGTACCAGATCTGTTTTGCTGAAATAGTAATTGGTGTAGTAAGGCCGGTTGAACCTGCCTTTGTCATCTTCTGTTACAGGCGGCAAGGTGAAGGGGAATCCCACTTCGGCTCCGGTAAGCACTTCACTTTGTGCTGAAGGCATGTCTTGCGCAGCCTGAACAGGTAAGAGCGGCGCGCCATCATGCGGGAGTTCTTGCGCGTGCACTTCAGATGCAGCCGACAGCAGCCTTCCAATCAGCAGCAACAGCAGGAACGCGCCAGCAAAAAGAAGAATCTTGACCGGTTCCAATCAGTCCCCTTCAGGCTACCCGTTCAATGTTCACGGAGTTCAGCGTCACCTGAGTTGCCGGCCGGTCCTGGGCGCCACGTTTTACCTTGGAAATCTTATCGGCGATGTCCTGGCCTTCCACCACTTCTCCAAAGATAGTGTGATTGCCGGTGAGCCAGGGCGTAGGCGCAACGGTGATAAAGAATTGGCTGCCGTTGGTTCCCGGACCAGCATTCGCCATGGCGAGCTTTCCGGGCTTGTCAAACTTGTAAGGCGAACCCTTGGTTTCATCCTGGAATTTATATCCCGGACCACCCATGCCTGTGCCGCTGGGGTCGCCGGCCTGGATCATAAAGTCCGGGATCACGCGATGAAAGATGGTGCCGTTATAGAGCGGGCCATTACCACCTTTGCCGCTCACGTTATCCTTCCAACTGCGCTTACCCTCTGCCAGATCAATGAAGTTTTTTGTCGTAATGGGAGCCTCTTTTTCAAAAAGGCGGCAGACGATCTTTCCTTCCGTCGTGTCGAGGATGGCGTATGTTCCTGGCTGGCGGCTCATGAATTCTTTCTCCTGATTATTTCGGTGTTGTAGCGCCTTTTGGGGCTGCCTTCTTTGTGCCCGTCTTTTTGCTCGCTGCCGCTTTGCCCGCGGCTGCGCCGGCATTCTTAATTTCAATATGGGTGATCTTCACCGGATCAGCGGGCTGGCTGTTGCTGTTGGTGCATGGGCCCATCTTGCAAGGCATCCGCGCAATTTTTTTGACCAGCTCCACAGATGGCTCGTCGCACTGGCCGAAAATGGTGTAGCCGCTGTTGGGCGCTCTTCTGCCTCCCATGCATCCGCCGGGATCAAGGCAGGGATTCAGAAAGGGGACCTCAGTTTCCGTGATGAAGAACTGTGAGCTGTTGGTGTTGGGTCCCCGATTGGCCATGGCCAGGCGGCCTGGCTTGTCAAAAAGCAGGTCAGGACGCAGTTCATCGTCAAAGGTAAAGCCGACGTCACCTGAGCCGGTGCCGGATGGGTCGCCGCCCTGGATCATAAAATTCGGGATAGTGCGATGAAAAATCACGCCGTCGTAAAGCGGCTTGCCATGCACGGTTTGGCCGGTTTCTGGATTTTTCCAGTCCTTTTTTCCTGTGGCGAGGCCGATGAAGTTGGCCACAGTTTTCGGCGCCTCTTTGGGAAACAGTTCACATTTGAGGTCACCCGCGGTGGTATGGATGATAGCAGTTGGATTTGGGGCAGCGGCCTTGGCGGCAGATTTGGAGGTCCCTGATTTCTTTGTGCCTTGGGCCAATGCAAGGCTCGAACAAAGCACAATGAAGGCTATGCGACGGTACATTCAATTCTCCTCAATGAGCTTAACGACCTATTAAAAATGGAGTTCACTCAGAAGTAAAGCCATTGGGGACGCTCACTCAGCAGGTGGCGGCGCGTCCATTGATTCCATGTAACCTTTCGTCGGGGGAGCGGTATTCATGGTTGAAAGGCAAAACAGCAGTTCCTGAAAGCAGCTCATGACCAAGGCAATGTCCGACGAGGAATTGATGGCGCAGGTGCGCGGCGGTGTGGGCGAAATGCTGGGTACGCTGTTTGAGCGGCATCACGTGGCTCTCTTCAATTTCTTTTACAAACTGACGGGCCAGCGCGCCATGAGTGAAGACCTGGTACAGGACGTCTTCTTCAGGATTCTGAAGTATCGCCAAAGCTACCGTCCGGGAACCGGATTCCGTGCATGGATGTACCAGATCGCCCGCAATGCTCGCGTGGACCTGCTGCGCCGCCAGCATCCGGAGATCAGTTGGGAACCGGAGATGTCGCCCGCCTTCGTTCCTGAGGACCAGCCGCAGCAGGACCAGCAGGCGTTTCTGCTGCGCACTGCACTGCTTGAACTGCCGGAAGAAAAGAGGGAAGTGCTGGTGCTCAGCCGTTTTCAGGATCTCAAGTACGAGCAGATTGCAGAAATTCTTGGCTGTGAACTTTCAACCGTGAAGGTAAAAGTCCACCGCGCGCTGCATGAGCTGCGAGACATCTTTCAGAAGCTGGAAGCAGGCAAGCTGCAGCGCAAGCCGGCGCGGGGACCCGGCATTCGGCCCGGATCGGGGAGTGTGCAATGACGTGCGAAGAAATTACCGGATTATTGGCTGATTATTTGCAGGGCGGCATGGCTGCCGAGCAGTCAGCGCGCGTACGCGAACACATTGAGCAGTGCGCTGCCTGCCGGGAAGATGTGGCCATGTGGCAAAAACTGGAGGCAGTGCCGGATGAGAAGCCAAGCGCAGAACTGAGCTCGCGGTTCAACACCATGCTGGAAAGCTACCAGCAAGGCCGCTGGGAGAACGCTCAGCTTGCTCGCGAACACGGCAAGTTCCTGGACCTGAAAGCGCTGGTGGCTTGGGCGCGCACTCCGGCATTCAGCGTGGCGTGGGCTGCTGTGCTGGTGATAGGCGCTTTCTTTGCCGGCCGGTATCTGGATCGCGATCACAACTCGACAGAACAGCTCACGCAATTGCGCCAGGAACTCAGAAATACACAACAGCTCATGGTGGTCTCCATGCTTCGGCAGCAGTCTGCCAGTGAACGCCTGCAGGGGGTGAGCTATAGCCGCCGGGAAGGAGATGTGGATCCCAAAGTGCTGGATGCGCTTCTTCACACACTCCGCTATGACAGCAGCGTTGATGTCCGGCTGGCAGCTCTGGATGTGTTGAGCCGCTACGGTAATCGGCCGGAAGTTCATCAGGGATTGGTGGAAGCATTGCAAGGGCAGCAGTCGCCGCTGGTGCAGCTTAGTTTGATTGATGTACTGGTGGAACAGCACAGTTCTGGAACGGCAGACGAGCTAAAGCAGCTTGAGACAAATCCCAAGCTGGATCCCTCTGTTCGCAAGCGTGTGCAATGGGGCATTCAACAGCTTAGCTAAAGAAAATTGTGAGAGTAGGAGCAATGAAGGTGGAACATGCTTAAAACAAAAGTCTATCTGCTCATTGTGATAACCGTGGGCCTGGTTCTGCTGCTTGCCTGGCATGCCAGGGCGTCAACAGCATCCGCAGATGGCGCTGGTTGGCAGGACGATGATGATTCCGGCTCTTCCATGAGCTTGCACGAGCAGGAGATCATTCGGAAGACGTTTTCGCTTCCTGCGGCGCATAAAACCCTGGAAGTCGACAACGTGTTCGGTTCCATTGTTGTGACCGGCGGTGCCAGCGACCAGGTACAGCTCGTAGTGGAGAAGACTCTTCGTGCCGAGTCCGCGGAACGAATGGCTGCGGCAAAGAAGGAAGTAAAACTCGACATCACCGAACAGCCTGATCTGCTGAAACTCTATGTGGATGGGCCGTTCCGCTGCCATTGCGACGACGGATGTGATGGCTGGCACGGCGATCGCGGCTACTCCGTCAAGATGGATTTCACTTTGCAAGTCCCGCAGAACGTCGACATCAAGCTCAGAACCGTCAACTCCGGCCGCGTGCAGGTAAAAGACGTCACTGGAAACTTTTCGGTCCGCAATGTAAACGGTGGAATCGAAATGGTGAACGTTGCCGGTTCAGGACAGGCTCGGACAGTCAATGGCCCGGTGAAGGTCAGTTTCCGGGAAAATCCGCGGGAGAATTCTGAGTTCGGCACGATAAACGGCAATGTTGAACTGAGCTTTGTGCGCGGACTTGCCGCTGACTTCCGTTTCAAGACATTCAACGGCAACATCTACAGCGACTTTGAAATGACCTCTCTTCCGCCTCGTCCCGTGCAGGCGGAGCAACACAACGGGCATTTCCGCTACCGCTCTGACCGCTTCACGGGCGGGCGAGTGGGCAGCGGCGGTCCCGAGATCAAGGCAGATAACCTCAATGGAGACATCCGCGTTCTTGAACGCCATGAATAATCTTATGAGCCGGCAAAAATACATTTATCGTTTCATACCAGCCATCTTAACTCTCATGCTGTGCGCCCCATTGCTGCACAGCCAATCACCAGACCGGGTGCGTGTTCCGCTCACTGATCCCACGCGGCCCGTACAGCTTCGGGCGCACCTCCTCAACGGCAGCATCACGGTTACGGGCGCTGACGTGAAGGAGGTCACGGTGGAAGCTCGCGTCCGCGAAGGCGGACGGAATGAGTCGCGCGCTGAAGGTGGCATGCGCCGTGTTCCGGTGGCAAACACAGGGCTTTCCGTGGACGCAGACAACAACCAGGTGCGCGTGTCCACTGACCAGATCAATCGCGCTGTGGACCTGAACATCACAGTGCCAATCCATACTTCGCTTTCTTTAAAAAGCGTGAATGACGGCAGCATCACGGTGACGGGCGTTGACGGCGAACTTGATGTTGATAACGTAAACGGTCCGGTCACGCTCAAGAATATATCGGGTAGCGCAGTTGCCCATGCACTGAATAGCAAGGTGCTGGTCACGTTTGTCCGCGTCAATCCGCAGAAACCAATGGCCTTCAGTTCGCTCAATGGCGATATTGACGTGACCTTTCCGCCGGATTTGAAAGCCAACGTCAGCATGCGCACGGACAACGGGGAAGTCTTCAGCGACTTTGACGTGCAACTTCAAGCTGCGGCTCCGCACGAGACTGTCGAAGACAACCGCGCTCAGGGTGGAAAATACCGTGTCAGGGTTGATAAGACGGTTCGAGGCACGATTAATGGCGGTGGTCAGGATATTCAGTTCAAAGACTTCAACGGCAACATCTACATTCGCAAAGCAGGACTGAAGCAGTAATTGGCGGGTTCAGGGCGCAGCCGGAACTTTGGAAGCAAGCTGCAGATTTCTGTTGCGCCCCGAATGCCTGCTTATTTTCTTCTTGCTTGCGCAATCTCTTCCAGCAAGGCGCCATCCACGTTATAGCTCTTCAATTGATCGCGATAGTCGGGCGTAAGGCTGAAATCCACTCCGCGTCCCTGCACCAACTCCATCAGCCGCGCTCTGCTCACTTTGTTTGCCAGCTTCAGGCAGATTTCATCGAAAGAGAGCGGATCATCTTCAGCGCGTTCTGCCTGCAATCTCTGCGCCGTCGCTTCCACTTCACGCATTACACGCAGAAAATTGCCCCCAAGAATTTTGTCGATCTGCTCTCGCGTGTAGCCACGCTCAAAAAGCGCCTCTGTAATCTTGGGCAGGTCGGCGACAGAGTCAATTCCCTGGGGCGAAGAAGTAATGCCGTCAAAATCTGATCCCAATCCCACATGATCAATGCCGGCTACACGCGCGACATGATCAATATGGTCTATCAGCGACTTCAGCGGGGGGCGTGGAAATTGCGCCGACCACTGTTTTTCAATTGCCGCAGTTTCTTGATAGGTGACCGGACTTCCATCAGGATGGGGATGCGCCTTCCTGTAAGCCTCCAGCGCGGCATCGCGTTGTTTCACCTTTTCCGGATCAGAGGAAGCCTTGCGATAATTCTCATCCACAAACGCAGAGTAGAAGTTCACCATCACCACGCCCCCGTTGCGCGCAACCGCTCTCAGCATGTCATCCGTCATGTTTCTGGGAGCATTGGTCAGAGCCCGCGATGATGAATGCGACGCAATCACCGGCGCCTGGCTCACCAGCAGCGCCTGATAGAACGTGGCATCAGAGACATGTGAAACGTCCACCATCATGCCCAGCCGGTTCATCTCCCGCACCACATCGCGGCCAAAGTCCGTCATGCCGTTGTGGTGCTTCACGTTGGGGTCCTGAATATCGCCAGAGGAATCAGCCCAATCGTTAGTGTTGGACCAGGTCAGCGTCATGTAGCGCACGCCTACGCGGTAGAAATCGCGCAGCAGGCGCATGTCATTCTCAATGGCGTGCCCGCCTTCAATGCCCATCAGCGCGGCAAACTTATGCTGGTGAATGCGCACAATATCGTCCGCCGTAAAGGCCATGCTCATCTTGTCCGGATGCCTTGCCGCCTGCTGGTAGACGCTGTCAATCAACCTCATGGCTCGCACAGCATATTGACCTTTGAACGCTGGTTCCACCCAGATAGAGAAGAACTCCGCTCCCAAATTGCCTTTCTGGATCTTCCCCAAATCAATCTGGCCTTCTGCAACAGGAGTGTTCTCGCCGAGATCAAAATTTTCATCCAGAAAGCGTTGCGGCGTGTCCGCATGCGTATCAATGATCAACGCCGATTGATGGATCGATTGTGGGGTATCTGCTTTAGACGCAGGACGTGCAGCCGTCTTCTGTGACGTTTTGTGCCGCTGGCGTTTAGATTGTGCGATTGCCGGATTTCCCAAAAGAGCTGCGCAGATCAGAAAAAGGAGTAGCTTCATTCACTGGCAATTTTATCAGCCGTTGAATTTGCCTCTCGCCATTCCGTATAGCGGTCTGAGATCATCACGTGGAAACAGGCCTGGCGGCGCTCTTCCGCGGCTTCAATCAGGTTTTCATCCCGCAGGTTTTTCAGGTAATCTTCAATCCACCTGTGCTGCGTGCGGGTCAAACCGCGTTTTGCCAGGTCCACTGTAATACCCGCCAGGTGCGAGGACCCGCTTTCGCCCATTTCCGGGGCCGCATTGCCATTGCTGCGGCGCAGCTTATGTTGCTGCTCAATGGTGCGTACCGCCGAATTCACCTGCAGAGGCTGGTGAAATTCCTTGTAGTACGCCTGGCTCATGTCATTCAGGAATTGAATCACCCACGGCCGGGCATACCGCTTGTCCGGCTTGATGGAGGCGCTCACGTGCAGCGCCCGCGTTTCCTCAATTGGAACCAGCTCCTGCGTGCGTTCGAGCTCCAGGAGTTGCTGGTCATCGGCGATACGTGGCAGTTGCAGGCGGTCAATCTCTTCGTTCTGGCGTAACTGGGAATCGTAGGAGCCCTTCAGGACAGGATTCCACACCACGTGGCGAAAGTGCGCGCGACGGTGGTGATACCGCGTCTGGTGCACAGCATTGGCCGGAAGCGCCGCCGCGGCAGCAGCAAGCAGCAAAATCGACGAAGTAATCAGTCCTGTGTTCTTGGCGCCCATCGGGTTCTGTTCCTGTTACAGCTACTTTCCTGCAACTACTTTGGATGTCAGATTCTAAACCAGTGCTGCCGAGCTACACCTCAGAGTTTCCCCTGAATTCGCGAAAAATGCTACGCCAAAAGTTGTCATCCATGATGAACTTTGGTAATCAAAACTTACGATTTGACACTTTTTGTCAGTTTCGTGCAAGAAAAGAATCAGAAGTCTGAATTGACTCCCTATCCGCGGAAGAAATCCTTAAACGCCTGCTTGATCACTTCTCGTCCAGTATCCGCAATAGCGCTGGTCAAAGGTATATCTTTGGGGCAGGCTTCCACGCAATTCTGCGCGTATCCGCACTCCTGGATGCCCCCTTCGCCCATCAGCGCCCGCAGCCGCTCCTGTTTCAGCGCCGCGCCGGTGGGGTGCTCATTGAACAGCTTCACCTGGGCAATGGTTGCCGCGCCCACAAATCCGGTGTGCTCGTTGAATTGCGGACATACTTCCATGCAGCAGCAGCAGGATATGCAGCGAGAAATTGGATAGCGCTCCTCCTGCTCGCTGGGCGACATGCGCGGTCCCGAGCCCAGGTCATAAGTGCCGTCCACCGGCACCCAGGCTTTTACGGCTTTCAGGTTTTCGAACAAGACGCTGCGGTCAACCGCAAGATCGCGAACGATAGGAAACTTGCTCAACGGCTCAACCGTGATTGGTTGGTCCAGCTTGTCTACCAGAGCGGAACATGCCATGCGCGCCTTGCCATTGATCCTCATGGCGCACGATCCACATACTTCTTCCAGGCAGTTCGAATCGTAGGCAATGGCCGTGGTGGCTTTCCCGTCGCGGGTCACTGGATTCAGGGCAATCTCCATCATTGCCGAGATCACATTCATACCCCGCTTCTTGACCAGCTCAAATTCTTCCCAGCGCGAGGGCGCTTTCGGGCTTTCCTGCCGCTTGATCTTCAGTACCACCTTTTCTGCCATTTATCGCCCCGTCTCCCGTACGGTAAAGAACTTCAGCGTTGTCATGATTGCGTTCAAAAATGTAATGCCGGCAAACGCCCAGTACACCCAGTCATGCCGGGTCATGCCCGCCCAGGCCAGTACCGCCGTTATTAGAAAAAAAAGAATTGCGGTGTTGCGATACCACATTGGTGATGCGTCGCGTTTTTGTTCTCCTGCCATCGTGAAAGTCAACACCTTTGAAACACAGAGGAACTGAGTAAGCAGAGGAAATGAATTTGGCTTCGCAAATCAGCACTCGCAGGCCTGCCGTCGATTGTCTGCCGCGTCAATGAGCTGTGATTTTGAACTTTGCAATCCTCCGTTTACTCTGTTCCTCTGTGTTTCAAAGATTTTGGGGTTATTTAGCCATGTCATACCGGCGCGGCCTTGGCGGAAGCAGCGATACATCCACCGGTTCAAATTCGAACCGTGGCTCGTCCACATCCGGTGCGAAATACGCTTTCGTCATCTTGAGCCAGTTCTTGTCATCGCGCTCAGGGAAGTCGGGCTTGTAATGTGCGCCGCGCGATTCGTTTCTCATGGCCGCTCCCTGCGCAATCACGCGTGAGAGTTGCAACATGTTGTAAAGCTGCCGCGCAAACACAAACGTCGTATTTGCCCACTGGCTCTTGTCGCTCAAATTGATGTGATTGAAGCGGTCCAGCAATTCCACCAGCTTGGCGTCGGTTTCCTGGAGCGGCTTGTTGTAGCGGATCACGGTGCAATTCTTGGTCATGATCTCGCCCAGTTCGCGCCAGATGCGGAACGGGTTCTCCGTGCCGCTGGCGCTCAGCAGGCCGGCATTGGCTTCTTCCTGACGTTTTCGCTCAGAATCAAACACCGTGCTGCTCACGCCATCAGTGGATTTGGTGTTGTTTTTTGCGTACTGCACGGCTTGCGGCCCGGCTATGAATCCGCCATTGATGCAGGAAACCAGCGAGTTTGCGCCCAGCCGGTTGGCACCGTGAATGCTGAAATCGCATTCGCCGCACGCGTAAATGCCCTTGATGTTGGTGGCCTGGTTGTAATCCACCCACAGCCCGCCCATGGTGTAGTGCATGCCGGGAAAAATCTTCATGGGCGTATCGCGCGGGTCATCGCCCACAAACTTTTCATAAATTTCCAGGATGCCTTCCAGTTTGCGATTGAGCGTTTCCCGGTCAATATGCGTCAGGTCGAGATAGACCATCGGCTGCCCATCAATGCCCAGGTCATACTCGTAAACCACTTTGTGGATGGCGCGCGTAGCCACGTCGCGCGGCACCAGGTTCCCGTACTTGGGATACCACTCTTCCAGAAAGTACCAGCGCTCATTGGCTGGAATGCTCTTGGGATCGCGCTTGTCGCCCTTATTTTTGGGGACCCAGACCCGCCCGCCTTCACCACGCGCTGATTCAGACATCAAGCGCAGCTTGTCCTCGCCGGGAATGGACGTGGGATGCACCTGGATGAATTCGCCGTTGGCGTAGAAGCAGCCCTGCTGGTAAAGCGCCGATTGCGCAGACCCCGTGCAGACCACCGAGTTGGTTGATTTGCCAAAGATCGCGCCGATGCCGCCCGTGGCCATAATGACGGCGTCAGCAGGGAAGGTGCGGACCTCCATTGTCCGCAGGTTCATGGCACAGATACCACGGCAGGTTTTCTGCCCATCCAGGACGGCGCTCAGGAACTCCCACTGTTCGTATTTCTTCACCCGCCCTTCTGATTCGTAACGCCGAACCTGCTCATCCAGCGCATAAAGAAGCTGTTGCCCGGTGGTGGCGCCGGCGAATGCCGTGCGGTGGTAAAGCGTACCGCCGAAGCGGCGGAAATCGAGCAAGCCTTCCGGCGTGCGGTTGAAGGGCACGCCCATGCGGTCCAGAAGATCAATGATTCCCGGCGCAGCCTCGCACATGGCCTTGACCGGAGGCTGGTGCACCAGAAAATCGGCGCCATACACCGTGTCGTCAAAATGTTGCCAGGTTGTGTCGCCTTCGCCTTTCAGGTTCTTGGCCGCGTTGATGCCGCCCTGCGCGCACACTGAATGCGAACGCTTGACCGGCACAATGGAGAACAGGTCAACATTCCCGCCGGCTTCAGCAATCTTGATCACGGCTGACAGCCCAGCCAGCCCTCCGCCGACTACGATGATTTTAGGATTCGTTGCTGCCATAGTTCAGGACCTTGATCTCCATTCTCGTGTTGAGTACCTACTTCTGGTTGCTGGATATG
>DATFDA010000183.1:0-7935 GCA_035252525.1 Candidatus Angelobacter sp.
CGATGCCGAGATGCAGTCAGTGGCCAAAGAGATGAACCTCTCAGAAACCACGTTCATCTTCCCACGTGACATCATCACGGAACGGGAGCGCGGCGTGCGCGTGCGTATCTTTACCGTGAATGAAGAGCTGCCGTTTGCCGGACACCCTACGGTTGGAACCGCCATGGTGCTGCGCGGCGACACCGGAGCTGAACAGATCGCGCTCGACCTCAACGTGGGCAGAATTCCCGTACGTTTCTCCACCCATGAAGGCCTGCCTTTCGGCCTGATGACGCAGCGTGACCCGGAATTTGGGCCAGCGCACGCGCGTGAGGATGTGGCACGCGCCGCGGGACTCAAGTTGGATCAAATTGCCTCCGATGTTCCCATTCAGACGGTAAGCACAGGCAATGCATTTGCCATTGTGCCTGTGAATTCCCTGGCGACTCTTCAGAACCTGTCGCCGTCATGGACCGCCATGGGTGCGTACCTCAGCAAGACAGACGCGAAATTCTTTTATTTTGTCTCGCGGGAGGCGCTCAACCCTGAAGCAAAACTTCAAGCACGCATGATTTTTTACAACGGAGAAGACCCCGCCACCGGCTCGGCAGCCGGGCCGTGCATTGCCTGGGCGGTGAAGCACGGCGTAATTCCCTCAGCGCAGCAGGTCTTACTGGAGCAGGGCGTGGAAATGAAGCGCCGCAGCAGAATTTTTGTGAGCGCAGAACGTGAGAGTAACAACATTGTCAACGTGCGCGTTGGCGGTCACGTTGTGGAAGTTGTACGGGGAGAGATTTTTTTCTGACGCTTGCAGCAGTATAAGGTAGATTTTTCGCACTCTGCCCTTGCTATTTCTCTCTGAAAAAATTCTCACAATTTTTTTTCGCATGTTTGCATTCAGGGTACTTTACATCGTTTGCTTCTCCGCCTATGATGCGAATACAGGTTCACGCTAACGCGATTTTTTGTTTCACCAGCCAATCAGAAAAATCAGAATTCATCGCCGCCGGCAGCTCCCGCGCGCGAACTTCGGTGAAAACACATGCGACCCAAGAAGACGATTCTCTGCGTTGATGACAATGAGCAGGCGCTTTCCATCCGCAAAGTAATGCTGGAGACCCGTGGCTATCGCGTAATGACGTGCACCAACGGACAACAGGCCCTTGAAATTTTCCAAAGGGGAGGCGTTGACCTCCTGCTGAGCGATCTGGTCATGCCCGGCCTGGACGGCGCAGACCTGGTGAAAAAGATCAAAGAAATATCTCCTGAAACTCCTGCGATTCTTTTTTCCGGCAAGATCAAGGTGTATGACAACGACACCCGTGCCGACGTTTTTCTCCCCAAAGGTATGTACGTGCCGGTGGAACTGCTGGAGAGAATCCGCATCTTACTCATCAAGAAGCGCGGGCCCAAACGGGCTGTGGCTCCTGCTGCACCGCCGCTGCGGGTTGCTGTCTAATGTCGTACTTTGCCGCAGGGTGAGGCGCTCTTAAGGAGTTGGCGCTCTGGTAAGATCAAATCCGTGGCCAACATCATCCAGGCAGAGAACGTAAGCAAGGTTTATCACATCGGCAAAGTGGATGTGCCTGCCCTGGCCGGCGTGAGCTTGTCGGTTATGCCACGCGAGTTCGTCAGCATTGTGGGGCCGTCGGGCAGCGGCAAATCCACTCTTTTCTACATTCTTGGCGGATTGACGCAAGCCACCTCCGGTCGCGTGCTGATTGACGGCGCAGACTTCACCGCGCTCTCTGACGCGCAGCGTACCGCCATGCGCAAGAGCAAGATCGGCTTCGTCTTCCAGAAGTTCAACCTTTTACCCACACTTACCGCGCGTGACAACATTGAGATTGCGCGCGAAATTTCCGGACGCAACGGCAATGATCCGGAATTCTTCAAGCAGGTCACGGAGATGCTCGGCGTTGCCGGGCGCCTGGAACACCGGCCTTCTGAGATGTCCGGCGGCGAGCAGCAGCGCGTTGCGCTGGCACGCGCCATCATTAATCGCCCCGCCATCATTCTGGCCGACGAGCCCACCGGCAACCTGGATTCAAAGAACTCTGACATCGTCCTGAAAATGTTGCGCGAAGCCAACCAGAAATTTGGCCAGACCGTGCTGATGATTACCCACAATCCTGAAGCGGCAGAAATCGGCGACCGCATCATTCACATGCGCGACGGCCACATCGTAGCGCCTGACCAGGACCCGCAATGGGTGAGGCACTGACCGCACTTTTCACTTTGCTTACGTTCCCCGCATCACCCCAGCAACTCTCTGTGCCGATTTTAAAGCCCTTTCTGTTATGATTTTTTGTCTAGGACTACACTCAATTGCCGAGTCAAAAGCAACTCAGGTGGTCTGAGCTCCGCGTGGGGATAACCGTGGTTGTCGCTTCGGTGGTCCTCGCCATTCTGATTTTCCTCATGAGCGGGACCGGCGGCTTTCTCACCCGCAAAATCACCCTGGTTACTTATTTTGACAATGCTGAGGGCCTGCGCGACGGCGAGCCGGTGGACCTCCAGGGCGTTCCCGTGGGCAACGTGACCACCGTTCGCGTGGTGCCAGACCGGCCCAAAACCCCGGTGAAAGTCACCATGAAGATTGACAGCAACTTCGCGCGGATGATCCACAAAGACAGCACTGCAACCGTGGAAACCGCCGGAGTGCTTGGCGAATCGTTTGTGGACATCCAGAACCAGGACCCTCCACAGATGCCTCCCGTACAGGACGGCGATGAACTTCCTCATGAAAATGCTCCGGGCATTTCTGACGTGGTTCGCAGCAGCCAGGGCACTCTGGTCAACATGGACAAGCTGGTAAAACGGCTGGACCGAATTGTCTCAGAAGTTGAAAGCGGTAAGGGCACCTTGCACGGGGTGATCTACGATGCAACGCTGCTTAACAAAATCAACTCCCTGGTAAACCAGGTTCAGGAACTGGTGGCGGATGTGAGCAATGGCAAGGGCACTATCGGTAAATTTTTTGCCGACGATACCCTATATCGCAAAGCCAACGACGCCGTTGATAAGCTTGACCGGATCGCAGATGACATTAACAACGGCAAAGGCACCGCGGGGAAGCTAATCAAAGATGATACGCTCTACAACAATTTGAACCAGACCGTGGCCAAGGCAAACAAGCTGATTGACGATATCAACGCCGGGAAAGGCGCCGTTGGCATGTTGGCCAAAGACGAGGAGTTCGCCCGCAAACTTCGCAACACCATGGATAAAGTGTCGCGAATTGCAGACCAGTTGGAAGCAGGCCAGGGCACCGCGGGCAGGTTCCTGAAGGACCCATCCATTTATAACAATAGTGATCAGTTACTGCTGGAAACACGCACCTTGATTAAAGCCATCCGCGAGAATCCAAAGAAATATCTCACCATCCGTTTCCGGGTCTTTTGATTGCCATTCCAGTCTGCGTCTACAATGGCTGGTTTGTCTGCTGCCCGCAATCTTGCAGAATGAACACTCATTTTCCTTTCGTCATTGAGGCCTAGCACATGCGCAAACTCCTGATGATCCTTACAGTCTGTCTAGTCACCGTCATAGCCTTTGCTCAGAATGCCAAGAAAAAAACGTCTCCCAAGGCGAGCAGTCAGAGCGACACGATGAAGCAGATCCCAACTTTTGACTCCGCAGCCCTCGACAAAAGCGTGGACCCCTGCGTCGATTTTTATCAATTTTCCTGTGGCGGCTGGTTGAAGAGCAATCCCATCCCGCCCGATCAGGCAAGCTGGGGCCGCTTCAACGAACTGGCTGAGCGTAATCGCGCTATCCTGCGCGGGATTCTGGAGAAAGCCGCCAGCGCCAAAACGCGCGATGCTGACGAGCAGAAGATCGGCGACTATTACGCAAGTTGCATGGACCAGGCCGCCATTAACAGCAAAGGCACCGCCGTGCTCAAGCCGATCTTTGATCGAATTAACGCGGTCAAGGACAAGGGTGAACTGCCCGAGTTGCTGGCCTACCTGCATCGCCAGGGATTCAACGTGTTCTTTGGCTTTGGTTCCACTCCGGATTTTAAGAACGCCAAAGAGGTGATTGCTGAAGCCGATCAGGCCGGCCTCTCTTTGCCGGATCGCGATTACTACCTGAAGACTGATGCCAAATCAGAAGAGCTAAGGAAGCAGTTTGTCCAGCATGTGACCAACATGTTCAAGTTGCTGGGCGATTCGCCGGAGAAGGCCTCGCAGGAGGCAACGGTCGTAATGAACATTGAGACGGCGCTGGCCAAGGGTTCCATGGACCGGGTTGACCGTCGTGATCCGGAAAAGATCTACCACAAAATTTCTGAGCAGGAGTGGCAGGCGCTTACGCCTTCGCTTTCCTTCACGCAATACATTACCGGCATCCACTCTCCCACTTTTTCCAGCTTGAACGTGGTTGCTCCGGACTTCTTCAAAGCGCTGAATTCTGAGCTAAGCAGCACCAGCCTGGATGATTTGAAGACTTACATGCGCTGGCATGTTGTGACCGAACAGTCAGAGTATCTGCCCGAAGCAATCGATAAAGAGAACTTTGATTTCTACGGCAGGATTCTTACCGGCGTTAGGGAGCAGCGGGCACGCTGGAAGCGCTGCACCGCTGCAGTGGATGGCGACATTGGAGAGGCGCTGGGCAAGGTATACGTCAAAAAGAATTTCCCGCCTGAGGCCAAGGCGCGCACGCTTGCTATGGTGAAAGAGTTGGAGGCCGCCCTGAGCAAGGACATCCAGGGGCTTGACTGGATGACGGAAGCCACCAAGAAACAGGCCTTGATCAAACTTGATGCCATCCAGAACAAGATCGGCTATCCCAACAAGTGGCGGGATTATTCTGCGCTGAAAATTGTGCGTGGTGATGCGTTGGGGAATTCGTTGCGCGCCAATGAGTTTGAATTCAACCGCCAGGTGCAGAAGATCGGCAAGCCGTTTGATAAATCGGAATGGCTCATGACGCCTCCAACGGTCAACGCCTACTACCAGCCCAGCGAAAATGACATCAATTTCCCCGCCGGCATCCTGCAACCTCCGTTCTACGATTTCAAAGCTGATGACGCCGTGAACTTTGGCGGGATCGGCGCAGTGATTGGCCACGAACTGACGCATGGCTTTGACGATGAAGGCCGGCAGTTTGACGCTCAGGGCAATCTGCACGACTGGTGGACGGAACAGGACGCCAAGGCTTTTGAGCAGCGGGCGCAATGCGTGGTGGACGAGTACAACGGATTTATAGCGGTAGATGACGTGCACGAAAACGGCAAGCTCACATTGGGCGAGAACACTGCCGACAATGGCGGCCTGCGGATTGCTTTGATGGCACTGCTTGCCTCCATGAGCCATGATGCCCGCGTTCCCGCCAAGCTGGATGGCTACACCCCTGAGCAACGCCTCTTCCTTGGCTGGGGGCAGATCTGGTGTGAAAACCAGAGACCGCAGGCGGAGCGCCTGCAAGCCCTGACCAATGAACATTCACTGGGGCGGTTCCGCGCCAACGGCGTGGTCAGCAACATGCCGGAGTTCCAGAAGGCCTGGGGCTGCAAAGCCGGCCAGCCCATGGTTCGCCAGAACGCCTGCCGGGTCTGGTGACGAGCGAGGGAACCTGGTTTGGTTTGGAGGCGGACAGCCGTAATGGACTGTCCGCCTTTACTTTATTGCTCCGTGAAAGCGGATGGCACAGGAATATATTTTGATGTCAAAGCATAATGAACTCACGGGATCGCCTCTATTGAATCCTTTCCCGCGGCAGGGCATCAAAAGATAGCGCACAAACCACGCGCAGAAAGTGGGGAAACATGTCACTCCGGCCGGTGAAAGAGATTATCCAAACCAAGCCAACGATTGAAGGAGCAGGCGTCAGGCTGCAAAGGGCTTTTGGCTTCGGCAAGACCAGGGAGTTTGACCCGTTTCTGCTGCTGGACGACTTCCGCAATGAGAATCCGGAGGACTATCTTGCAGGCTTCCCGTGGCATCCTCACCGGGGCATTGAGACCATCACTTACGTCCTGGCCGGCTCAGTGGAGCACGGAGACAGCCTGGGCAACAAAGGTAAAATGACGGCCGGCGACGTCCAATGGATGACCGCAGGCAGCGGCATTCTGCACCAGGAAATGCCCAAGGGCGATGCTCGTGGCCGGATGCACGGCTTTCAGCTCTGGGCCAACCTGCCATCGCACCTCAAGATGACCGATCCGCGTTATCAGGACATTCCTTCCAGCGCCATTCCTGAGATCACGGACGACGACGGGACCACTGTACGAGTTATCTGTGGGGACTTCTGGGGTAAAAAGGGGCCGGTGGAAGGCGTGGCGGCTGATCCTAACTACCTGGATATTTCGGTTCCTGCGGGGCAACGTAAGCGGCTGAAGGTGGAGACCACGCGCAATGCCTTTGCGTATGTTTTCGCCGGCTCTGGCACGTTCCGCGATTCGTCTGACCCGAAAGCCGTGCTGACTGAACAGGCATCAGAGCCTAATGCGCCTGCCAGGTATGACGCCAACAATCATTCGCTGGTGCTGTTCGATCGCGGGGACGAGATCGTGGTCCAGGCCGGAAATGAAGGCATCCGGTTCCTGCTGGTCTCAGGCAAGCCCATTGAAGAGCCGGTGGCCTGGTACGGACCCATCGTGATGAATACCTCAGAGCAGTTGCGGCAGGCAGTAACGGAATTGCAGGACGGGACGTTTATCAAGCATCGGTAATCCTTAACCGTCATCAGAGATCCCGCACACCAGAACTGTGCGGGATCTTTTCTTTTTCAGGGCGGAGTTGCGATTTTGAAGATCGAGGCTTCGTCTCTGCTGCTTTCTTCCTGTAAACTAGCGCGTCGAAGAAAAGCAGTTCGCTCAAGTAACAGCTAGCTAATTCCGCCTGGACCGGAGGACCGATGAGAAAGTCCCTGACCGTGTTTTTTGTCGCTATCGCACTCTTTACCATTTCATCAGTTATCGCTCAGAACCCTCCGGCAACGCAGCCGACCCAGACGGAGAAACCGGGCGTCGCCAACCCTGTGCTCACGGTGGACGAAAAGCCGCTCACTGAGCTTCCTTACACTCCGAGTCTTGATGTTCCCTCCATGGACAAGTCTGCGGACCCCTGCGTGGATTTTTACCAATACTCCTGTGGCGGCTGGATGAAAAATAACCCCATTCCTCCCGACCAGGCGGCATGGAGCGTATACGGCAAGCTCCATCAGGACAATTTGCGGTATTTATGGGGCATTCTGGACGATCTCTCAAAAAAGAAAACCGGACGCACCGCCAACCAGCAGAAGATTGGGGATTTTTTTGGTGCTTGCATGAATGAGCCTGCGATAGAGAAGCTTGGCGCTGCTCCGCTCAAACCCGCACTTGAGGAAATTGCCGCCCTCAAGACAAAGAAGCAGTTGGCCGCCTTGCTGGCGCATGAACACCTTACCAATGCAAGCAGAGGACTTCTATTCAACTTCGGCTCTGACCAGGATTTTGCCAATTCAAGTGATGTCATCGCCTTCGCCACAGCCGGAGGCCTGGGCCTGCCGGATCGTGACTACTACCTCAAGACGGACCCCAAGTCACAACAGATCCGGCAGAAGTACCTGGAACACATCCAGAAGATGATGGAGCTTCTGGGCGACACACCAGCAGCGGCGAAGCAGGAAGCGGCCAGCATCATGAAGATTGAAACCGCGCTGGCGAGTGCTTCTCTCACCCGAGTTCAGCGCCGCGATCCGCACAATCTCTTTCACAAGATGGATCGCACGCAGTTGCAGGCGCTTACGCCGGATTTCGACTGGAACGTTTACCTGAAGGACGTCAACCTTGCCGCCGTGGGCACCTTCAACGTGACTGAGCCAAAGTTTTACCAGGCTGTGAATGAGCAGATCCGCAATAATAGCCTCGCCGACCTAAAGGCTTATCTTCGCTGGCATGTAGCTGCCGCCAATGCAAATTACCTCTCTTCAAAATTTGTGCAGGAGAATTTTGATTTCAACTTG
>DATFDA010000184.1:0-5025 GCA_035252525.1 Candidatus Angelobacter sp.
GTCACCGCCGCAACCTTTATGCGTTGGCTGTTGCGCTGGCAGCACGTCGCCCCCGCCTCGCAGTTGCGCGACGAGCGCGGCGTCCTCCACGTGCTCAAACAGCTTCAAGGCTTTGAAATTCCCGCCAGCGCCTGGGAGCGGCAAGTGCTCGCCCGCCGCGTCAGCAACTATGAACCCGCGCTGCTGGACCAGCTCTGCCTCACCGGCGCCGTGGGCTGGGGCAGGCTTTCTCCGCATCCTGCCATGCTGGAAGACTCAACTGGTGGAACACGCCGTGTGGTTCCTACCAGCGTTGCGCCTATCACCTTTTTCGTCCGTGAAGAGGCCGAATGGATGGCGCTGCCCAGTGTTCACTCTGCCCACGAACAGGCAAAGCATGAAATCAAGGGTCTGAGCCCCGGCGCACGTGAAGTGATGGAGTTCCTGCGCTCTCGCGGAGCCTCCTTCTTTGTTGACATCGTGCGCGGCACGGGCAAGCTCAAAGCTGAAGTCGAGACAGGACTTTGGGAACTGGTCGCCGCAGGGCTGGTGACTGCAGACGGTTTTGACAATCTCCGCGCTCTCATCGATCCCAAGCGCCGCTCCGGCCAGGGCTCGGGCAAGACCAGCCGCCCAAGGCACAGCGCTGGCCGGTGGTCATTGCTCTCACCTTTGCAGGGCGAAGATTCGCAACGCGCCCTCGAATCAGTTTGCCGCATGCTTCTTGAACGTTACGGTGTGGTCTTCCGTGAGCTTCTGGCACGGGAAAGCATTCTGCCCCGCTGGCGTGACATGCTCATCACCTTCCGCCGCCTGGAAGATCGCGGCGAAATTCGCGGCGGCCGCTTCATCAACGGCTTTATCGGCGAGCAGTTCGCTTTGCCGATTGCAGTTGAATCGCTGCGCGCCATGAAATCCATTCAGCCCAGCGGCGAAATCATCACCATCTCCGCTGCTGACCCGCTCAACCTCGCCGGCATCATCGTGCCCGGTGAACGCGTCCCAGCCATTTCCGGCAAGAACGTTAGCTTTAAAGATGGCGTACTGGTGGAAAATCCCGAGCCTCAGCCGCTCGCCTTTGCGAGCCGCTCATGAATGCAAGCGAACTGGTGGAAGGCGAGGACTACTATCTGGAAAACGGCAACTGGGTCTTCACCGCCAAATTCCTGCTGCGCCGCGGCTACTGCTGCCGCTCCGGATGCCGGCATTGCCCCTACGGCTATGTGCGCGATGAGGAAATCAAGTCTGAGAAAAGATCTGATTAGATCGGCTCAACCAGGCAAGCGTCATTGTGCGTCATGCGAAATCAAAATCCTGGTGGCAACTCGGCAGAGCCGCAAAATAAATTGCATGCTCTGGATGTGTAGCACAGGCGCCCTCGCCTGTGCGCTTTCCGGCTCTTGGGCTCGAGCATGTTCAAGCTTCCTCAAAGCGCATCTTGCGATCTGCCGCGTCGAAAAAACCACCAATGAAACTAGCTCTCGGGGCTGAATGCTAATGGCTGAATGCTAATGGCTGATTGCTAAGTGCTGCTACTCATACCTCAGCGCAATAACCGGATCAAGCCGGGCTGCCTTCACCGCAGGATAAATGCCAAAGAACAAGCCCACACTGCCGGCGACAGCAAGTCCCAGCAGGATTGCCCAGACAGGAACCAGAGACGGCACATGGACGGCGCGCAGGACGAAGCTTAGCGCCAGCGAAAGCACCACGCCAATCAGGCCGCCAATGCCGGTGAGGGTCACAGCTTCAGTAAGAAATTGCAAAGTGATGTCCCACCTGCGCGCGCCAAGCGCTTTGCGTACACCAATTTCGCGGGTCCGTTCGGTCACGCCCATGAGCATGATATTCATCACGCCCACGCCGCCCACCAGCAGCCCAATGGAAACCACAGCAACCACCAGTTCCACAATGCCTGACATGATTGATCTGAACTGGTCGCCCACCTGCTCGGCGCTGCTGATGCCGAAATTGTCCGGCTTGTCCGGCGGCACGCGGCGGCGCGTCCGCAGCAGGCTGCGTATCTCATCTTCCGCCACATCTTTCAGCCCCGGGTAAGCCATGGCGTTGATGAAATTTTCGTCATCGTTGGGATAGTGCTTGCGGTAGGTGTGGTACGGGACGAAAACTTCGTTGTCAGACGCGCCGATGAACGCATTCTTTTTCTTGTCCAGCACGCCCACCACCTCGTACACGGAGCCGTCCACCTGCAACGGCTTCCCGATGGGATCCTCTTTGGGAAAGAGTGTATTGGCTACGTCATACCCAATAACCACCACTTCGGCGCGATGCTGGTCTTCAAGTTCGGTGAAGAACCGGCCTTCTTTCATTTGGGCGCTCTGCACCTCAACATAGCTGGCTGTCTGCCCGCGGAAGCGAATATTGCTCAGCTCTTTCCCTTTGTAACGGGCTTGGCGGATCGGTTGCGGTTGCCCCGTAATGCGCGGCAAAGCGCTGATGCTTACCTCTTTGATGGCCGGCAGATCGTCACGTATGGCCATTCCGTCTTCATACGTAAGGGGCTTGCGCGAACGCTCTTCAGGAGTGAGCCTTCCCCGGAACCCCTGTTGGAATTTAAAAACGAAAAGATTGTTGACACCAAACTCATTGAAGGAAGCCTGCACGCTGTCTTCAAATCCCAGAAGGATGGAGCTCACTATGATCGCCACCGTCACCCCGATCACCACACCCAGCACGGTAAGGAAGGACCTGACCTTGTGCGCCCGGATCATCTCCAGTGCCATCTTTACGTCTTCCGACAGCAGAGTCTTGTGAGCAGGCTTCATGCTTCAAATCTCAACGCTTCAATGGGATCGAGCTTGGACGCTTTGTGCGCCGGATACGCTCCAAAGAACAGGCCTACAGCCGTGGCGATCAGAATGGCAATGGTTACCCAAACAATAGGTACCGAGGTCGGCACGGGAGTTACTGCTCGCACCAGCATGGCAATGCCTCCCGCAAGCAGCACTCCGATCACGCCGCCAATAGCTGACATTACGGCGGATTCAATAACGAATTGCATCAGGATATCGCGCCGGGTAGCGCCCACGGATTTCCTTACGCCGATTTCGCGCGTCCGTTCGGTCACGCTGGCGAGCATGATGTTCATGATTACAATCCCGCCAATGACCATAAAGACTGAAACTATCCCGATGGAGCTGCTGGCCAGCGTTCCGGTGAGCTGCTTCCATAGGTCCATGATGGCTGAAGCCTCAATGATGCCAAAATTGTCTTCTTCTTTCGGGGGCAGGTGATGTCTGGCGCGCATCAGCATTCGCGCCTCATCTTTGGCCATGTCCATCACGCCTGGCCCCAGCGCCTGAACGTTGATATCGATGCTGTCTTTTGAGCCGTAAATCTTCTGGTAGGTTTCTATGGGCATCACAACAAAATTGTCCTGTGACTGCCCAAACGTTGTGCCCAGCTCTTTTGCCGCGCCCACAACTTCAAACGACTCGCCATCGATATAGAGCGTCTTGCCGATCGGATCTTCGCTCTTGAAAAAGCGCTTGGTTACATCAGCGCCTATCATCACCACATTCGAGCGGTGGTTATTGTCGGCATCAACAATGTAGCGTCCCAGCTCCGGCTCTTTCGTATCCATCTCCGCCATATTGGCGGTAACGCCGTTCAGCGTAACGTCTTCCAGCGTGTCGCCCTTGTACTTCAGCTTGGCCAGCCGCCCATCAATGGACGCCGCCACCGCCTTCGCCAGCCGCATGTTGTCGTGAAGAAACAGGTAATCGTCCCAGACAATAATCTTGTTCCGCTTCTGCAGCCGTAGAAACTCGTCAAAGCTGGTGAGCAGCGGGAACCGGCTGACCTGAAAAACGTTGGCCCCAAAGTTGGCTACTTTCTGTGAAATGTAACGGTTCGTGCCATTGATCATGGAGACGACCACGATCAGCGTGGAAACCGAGAGAATTACACCAAGCAGCGTAAGAAACGACCGCAGTTTATGCGTTCGCAGGGTTTCCAGCGCTATTAACGCCGGTTCTTTGATTGAAACTCCAACATTGCCTTTTCTGGCTGCCATGCAATTTACTGATCTTTCACACACCAATAAGCCGTTCGCCGGCCCCCTCTTCCAAACGCCTTGAAAGGGCACGGCTTGAGCCCTGCCGTTAAGTAACCAACAAAACGAGGGCTTCCGCCCCTGAGAAAGAGAAAGGATGCTTTCAGTTTACCGTCTTTCTCCTCAAGATACGTACAGACCGGCGAATTTGTTTCATTTTCCCGAATCAAACCCGTTCTTATGGACGGCCTTGCGCGCGTTTCGTTTGACGATTTGTGGTCAGTCAGCGAGAATAGACCTGTCTACCCCCATGTGGGCCTGTGGCGCAGTTGGGAGCGCGCTTCCATGGCATGGAAGAGGTCGTCGGTTCGATCCCGACCAGGTCCACCAATTTAAATCCGCCTGGAATCAATCACTTTCAGATCATTTGCCCGTATCGTAGAGCTGGAATACGCCTCATTCATAGCGGATAGTTTCCGTGGGCGAGACGGCAATCGCGTGGCGGGCAGGTAACAGGCAGGCGAGGAGTGCGCTCACGGCGAGGAGCGCGTCGGCTGCGATCAGACTGGCTGCGGCAAAGGTGTTTTGCATCCAGTGGGCGAGAATGGCGCCGAGAAAACTGTCCAGGGCAAGACCCATGGCAACGCCTGCGGCCGCACTGACGAGCTCAATGCGCGAGGCGCAAACAGGTCTCATTCGACAGTGACGACCACAACTGCTTATTAGAAATGAATATGCGGGCGGATTGGGGGTTCGATCCAGGCGGGTTCCGCTAAGCCGCCGTGCGGCTGCCGGCGTCGACGGCGACCACTTGCGTCGATGTTTCCTCCTGCCTCTTGCTTCCCTCAGTAAGAGTGCCTCGTAGCATCCTGGAAGACATCCATCGAATCACCGGTGTCGTCATGCTTGTGGCCGCCAAGGTCATGATGACCATCATTGAAAATACGGTCGGCGAGATTATCTTCAGCTCAAGTCCGATATTTAAAATAACCAATTCCAATAAACCGCGGGTATTCATCAGGATGCCTAGT
>DATFDA010000185.1:0-4349 GCA_035252525.1 Candidatus Angelobacter sp.
ATTTCCCGACGACGCCCGGTGCTTTCCAAAGGGTGTTGAAGGCACGGGTAATTCCTGGAGATCCCCATGACACCCATCAAAGCAATGCGTTTGTAACCAAATTCTCAGCTGATGGCCAGACGCTCGTCTATTCTACTTTCCTGGGCGGGACGGTCAATGACGTTGCGGACGCGATTGCTTTGGATTCTGACGGGCGTGCGTACGTTACCGGCAACGCTACATCGCCGGATTTTCCGATCACCTCAGGCGCCTTCCAGAAAACACTACGCGGCGGCAACGACGTATTTGTAACCAAGTTCCAAATCAACGGCGGCGGCCTCTTCTATTCCACATTCCTGGGTGGCAGTGGCAGTGAAGGCGGAAGTTCTATTGCCGTAGACAGTCTGGGCCGCGCCTATGTCTCCGGGGGTACCTCTTCAACAGATTTTCCTATCCTCAACCCGGTCCAGGCGCATCTTGCCGGCGCACAGGACGCCTTTGTGACCAAGCTTTCTGCCACTGGAAACGCCCTGTTCTTCTCTACCTATCTGGGAGGGACGGATGTGGACGTTGCCAATTCCATACGGCTTGACAGTGCCGGCAACGCTTTTGTTGGCGGCGCAACTGTTTCCACAAACTTCCCCACGACACCTGGAGCATTTTCCCGCACCAAGAGGACCGGGGGAACCGATGGGTGGCTGGCGAAGATCACGTTTTAGCCAGGAGGAAATGTGATTGTGGAAAAGCGTTTATGACGCTCTTCCACTTGGCACCAATGCGCAGTTAGATCAATCAGGGCACGACTTTGGCGGGACAAACGCGCAAGAGTCGTGCCCGCAGGTCATCCTCAGATTTGGCGAAGGCAAGGGATTCGCCGCGCTGCATTGTGCTCGCGACAAATGTAGCCCTCATCGTGGAAAGCCGCAGATGTCTATTCCGCCCGCAAGGCAATGACTGGATCCACTTTGCTGGCCCGGTAAGCTGGGATGGCTCCGGCAAGCAGACCTACACCCACCAGCAATGCTGATGCTGATAGCATGCTCGCCAGATCATTGGGCTGTGTTTTGTAGAGAAGGCTGGAAATGAACCGGCTCAGCCACAGCGCTGCTGCCAGGCCCGCAACCAGTCCGGCAAGCGTGATCCATGCCGATTCACTCAAGACCAGTCTCAACACCCGGGATGGACTGCATCCCACTGCCATGCGAATTCCAATTTCATGCGTCCGCTGTGCCACCGAGTATGACGTGACGCCGTAAATGCCCACGGCGGCCAGCAAAAGAGCAAGCCCTGAAAATGTTCCCAGAAGAATTAGGCTAAGCCGTCGCTGCGCCACGGAGTCTCGCAGGAGTTGGTTCATAGTGGCCACATCGAACACAGGCTGACCGCCGTGCAGGGCTGCCACCTTTCCGCGCACTGCGGCCGCTAGCGTAGCCGGATCTGTCCGGCTCCTAAGTAGAAGAGCCATTCGATAGGTGGATATAAGTGACGGCTGATCGAACGGCCGGTAAATCTGCGGAGCTACGTTCTGGTCCAGGCCGGCGTGGTGGATATCTGCTACGACACCCACAATGGCCACAGGTGGCTGCCCCTCGTGCGGGGGAGCCATTCGTTTCGTTAACGGATCTGCTCCGTGCAGGAACTTCCTGACGAATTCCTGATTCACAATCGCAACCGGAATGGAGGTCTGAGTATCGGATTCGGTAAAACTGCGACCCTCAAGAATCGGCGCTTGCAGCGTGCGGAAATAATCCGGACTCACAGCAGATGTGCCCACCAAATGCGCCATTCCTTTCGGCGGAACGGGCTCTCCTTCCATCCGTACACCGGTCACTACTCTTTCTTCCTTGAGAGGAACGTCACTCGTCAGCGCTGCATGTTCCACCCCTGGAAGTGCTCGCAGGCGTTGCAGAAGCGTGTCAAAGAACTCAACCTGCTGCTCGACTTTTGGAAAATCAGTGTCAACCAGTGTGACATGAGCTGTAAGCAGATGACTGGGATTGAATCCGGGATTGACGCTCATCAGACGGTCGAAGCTGTGGATCATCAGCCCTGCGCCCGCCAGCAGAACCAGTGCAAGCGCAATCTCAGTTACCATGAGCAGCTTGCGCAAGCTCCGACCACCGCGGCTCGTGGTGAGCCTGCCTTCGCCTGGTTGCCGTACTAAGCGCGACTTGGTGAGCGATAAGGCAGGAGCAAGGCCAAACACAGCGGCACAGAAAAAGGTTACCAGTGCGGTAAAGGCCAATACCCAGCGGTCCATTGAGATGGTGACCACTGTAGGTAATGCTTTTGTTGTGGCGGCGCGAGCGGCTGCCACTGCCATACTGCCCACCGCAATCCCGAGCCCCGCCCCGAGCGAGTAAAGAAGGGCGTTCTCGGTCAGTAGTTGTCGCGTGATTCGACCGCGCTTTGCTCCAAGTGCGGAACGCATCTCCATTTCTGCCGTGCGCTCTACGGCGCGCGCCAGTTGCAGGCTAGTGATGTTAAGACAGCCGATCAGCAAAACAAAGCCAACCGCCGCCAGAATCACCAGCAGCGGTTTGCGAACATCTCCTACAAGCACTGTCTGCAAATCAGAGACCTGGATGGTGCGGCCTCGGACAAAGTTCTGGATTCCTGCAGGATATTGATTGAAAGTTTTTTGAGCGATTTGGTTCAGGTCAGTGTAAGCCTGTTGCGGCGTTACCCCATCGTTTAAGCGCCCAACAGCGTTCAGTATCATGATGCGGTCAACTGCGCTGAGATTGAACTGGAGAGGCAGCAGTATGGAAGGCTCCGCGCCGCTGTCGGGGAAGCGGAACTGCGGCGGCATTACGCCGACAATCGTATAAGCCTGGCCTTCAATTTCAACCTTCCGCCCCAGTGTGCCGGGGTCTGCGGAAAAGTGATCGCGCCAGAACTGGTCACTCAATATCACCACGTGATCCGCGTTTGGCCGGTCTTCAGTACTCAAGAATGAGCGGCCTAACCTGGGCTGTACTCCCAGAGTCTGGAAGAAGCCGGCTGTCACCAGCGCTCCCGGCACCCTCATTGGGTCTCCCGCGCCGCTGAGGTTGTAATCGTCTTCCGTGTAGCCCGCCATGGCCTTCAAAGTCTTGTTCTGTTCCATCCATGCTGCAACATCGGGCCCCGGAGTGCCCGGTTGATGAGTGCGCGGGTCCAGCGTGGCCGCCCAGATCAGTTGAGAGGGAGCAGCATAGGGCAAAGGGCGCAGAAGCACCGAGTTCACGATAGTAAAAACTGCCGTTGTCATGCCGATGGTCAAGGCTACTGTCACCACGGCAACCAGACTGAATGCGGGAGACCGGCGCATCGTACGAAACCCGTATTGCAGATCCTGAAGCATGCTTTCCAGCCAGGCGACGAGATACACCGAACGCGTGTTTTCCCTGGCGCTACACTTGTTGCCGAACCGCATGGCTGCCTCTCTGCGCGCCTCTTGCTCGTTCATGCCAGAGTCCAGGTTTTCTTCCACACGCATCTCCAAGTGAGAGCGCAGCTCATCCTCAAGGTCTTGTTCCAATTGGCGGCTGCGGAGCAACGAAGAAAGGCGGCGGAATATTGACATTGTCCCCTCAAGCAAACTTGACTACGCTTGAAACGCCTTGCACCACGCGCTCCCAGTTTTCGAGTTCTTTGGCCAGATGCTTCCGGCCGGAAGCGGTCAGCCGGTAGTATTTGGCTCTGCGGTTTTTGTCAGATGTTTCCCACTCTGAGCTGATCCAGCCGGTCTGCTCCAGACGATGCAGAGCCGGGTACAGAGAGCCTTCTTCCACGCGCAGCAACTCATCTGAGACCCGCTGGATGTGCTGCGAGATCCCGTAGCCATGCATTTTCTTTGTCTGCGCCAGAGTTTTGAGGATCAGGAGGTCCAGTGCGCCTTGAAGCTGGTCATTGCGTCCCATAGAAATCTATGCCTAGAAATCTAGGTGATGATAGTGATAGAGCCGGCCGGTTGTCAAGAGACAAGCGGAATATGGTGGAAACATCTGAGCTTGGCGTTTTGAGACGAATTGGAGTACACTCCTAAATAAATTAGGAGGAGGTCTCCCGGGCAGCATGCGCTCTCTGCTTTCAGCTCTTTTCCGCCGCTCCCATCGCGACCTCGACATGGACGAAGAACTTCGCGCGCATATCGAACATCGCGCCGACGACATTGAACGTTCAGGGCTTTCCCGCGCGGAAGCGCTTCGCCTGGCCAGAATCGAATTCGGCGGATATGAGCGCTACAAGGAAGAATGCCACGAAACTTCCGGAACGCACTTTGTGGAAACTCTGCTTCAGGACCTTCGTTTTGGCCTGCGCACGCTGAGAAAATCGCCCGGCTTCTCTGTCGTTGCCGTGCTCACGCTGGCTTTGGGAATCGGCGC
>DATFDA010000186.1:0-10353 GCA_035252525.1 Candidatus Angelobacter sp.
CTGATATCGAGTACGGCTTCTCTGAAGCACGCACCACTTACGGCGTGATTGGCGTAAAGGTATGGATCTATCGCGGCGACATTCTGCCGGCGAAGAAGAGACAACCGGAGCGGGCTGGAGCGGGAGCGTTTTAAGAAGTACTTAGCAATTAGCACTTAGCCTTTAGCTTGGGTGTGAAAGAAGGCAAGAGTGCAGCACAGCTAAGGGCCAAAGGCTAAGGGCTAACGGCTTGACGAAGCTGTTAGCGGCATAAAAGGAACTCAATATGTTAATGCCCAAAAAAGTGAAGTACCGCAAGCAGCAGCGCGGACGCATGCGCGGCAAGGCGTGGCGCGGAGGCGAGTTGTCATTCGGGGATTTTGGATTGAAGGTATTGGAGCCGGGCTGGATCACTGACCGTCAAATTGAAGCCAGCCGTGTGGCTATGACTCGCTTTGTCAAACGCGGAGGCAAGATCTGGATCCGCCTCTTCCCAGACAAGCCCGTGACCAAGAAGCCGGCTGAAACCCGTATGGGTAAGGGCAAAGGCGCTCCTGATCACTGGGTGGCGGTAGTCCGTCCCGGCAAGGTGCTGTTTGAGATGGAAGGTGTGAGCAAGACCGACGCCATGGAAGCCATGCGGCTGGCGTCACACAAGCTGGGATTGCGGACAAAGTTTGTATCGCGGCATGAAGCCAGCCACTAGGACAAGCATTCAGCAGTCAGCAATCAGCATTCAGCCAAGTAAGTGAATTTGGCTAAAGGCTAGCAGTTGAGCGGCTGACAAAGATAAAGAAGAGACACTATGGAAGTTGAAAAACTCAGAAACTTGACAGACGCGGAACTCACGCACCAGCAGCGCGAGCTGAATGACCAGCTCTTCCGCATGAAGTTCCAGCTCAAGATGGGCCAGACGGAAAGTCTGAACAAGCTCCGCGGGTTGCGCAAAGATGTGGCGCGGATCAAAACCATCATGCGGGAAAAGGAGCTGGGGCTGGCGAACGGCAGCAGGGCTGTTGCGGCTGCTTCGTCCACAGAAGCTGCAGAAACCGCAGAGACGCCGGCGCGAGCCAAGGCCAAGCCGGCGGCGCGTACCAGAAAATCTGCCGCCGCGCGGAAAACCGCGGCCGCGAAAAAGACAACAGCCGCCTCCAAGGCCAAAAAGAAGAGCTCCGGCGCCAAGGCGAAAGCGAGGAAGAAGTAAATGGCAGAGACAACCAGCAACCAGCAGAGCCGCCGCAGCACCAAGATTGGCCAGGTAGTTTCCACCAAGATGGCGAAAACCATTGTGGTTCAGACAGTGATGAAGAAATCGCATCCGCTGTACCGCCGCGTGATCGCCAAAACCAAGAAGTTCTATGCGCACGATGAGAACAACACCGCGCGCGTGGGCGATTTCGTGGAGATTGAAGAGACCCGGCCTTTATCAAAGCTGAAGCGCTGGCGTTTGAAGAACGTGATCCAGAAGGCCAAGCTGGTGGCCGGCGAAGATACTTCGGCTGAGCAGCAGGCGAGTTGAAAAGCACAATTAGCGCTCAGCCATTAGCAATTAGCTCTTGTGTACCGGCCCATAGCAGAAATGGCTAAAAGGTAAGAGCTAAGGGCTTGGAAGCGGGACTCAAAAAAGAAACAAATCTGCCCAGAGAAGTGTCGCGGCAGAACGGAGATTAAGACCATGGCAGTAATGATGAGAACCATTCTGGATGTGGCCGATAACAGCGGAGCACGCCGGTTGCAGATGATCCTGCCACTGGGCGGGCACACCGGCTTGAATGCGAGCCTGGGCGACGTGGTCACGGCCGCAGTGAAAGAAGCGGCGCCGGACGGCACGGCGAAAAAGGGCAGCGTGGTCAAGTGCGTGATCGTGCGCCAGAGGAAAGAGCACCGCCGCCGCGATGGGACCTACATCCGTTTTGATCAAAACGCTGCTGTGCTGATCAATGAGGCGGGCGAGCCGGTGGGAACACGCGTTTTCGGCCCGGTGGCGCGCGAGCTGCGTGAGAAGAAATTTTTGAAGATTGTTTCTCTGGCGCCCGAAGTGCTCTAAGGGACGAGTTGAAGGCTGAATATGCAAAAAAGAGTTGACATCAAGCGCAATGACCAGGTGAAGGTGATCACCGGCCGCGATAAAGGCAAGCAGGGCCGCGTTCTGCGTGTGTTCCCGGACGAAGGCAAGGTCCTGGTGGAACACGTGATGATGGCGAAGAAGAATGTGCGTCCGAACCCGCAGCGCAATATCAAGGGCGGCATTGCCGAACAGGAATCGCCTGTCTCCATCTCCAACGTGATGGTGATTTGCCCGAGCTGCGGTCCTTCGCGCGTGGGACACAGCACGGAAGGCAGCCGGCGGGTGCGGATCTGCAAGCGCTGCAATGCGTCGTTGGATAAGTAGTTACTTGGTAGTTAGTACTTGGTATTTAGTATTTGGGTACTTCGCTATTGTCTGGAGCTTTAAACAGTTCCGATTACCTAAACAGATTCGAGCTTGCGGCCAAATACCAAGTACCGATAGAGGTAGCAACTGAACACCCTACGAACCGGTAACCACTCCGAAGCCGTGGGAGAAGGAATGAATCAGAAATGGCAGCAAAGACGACAGCACGACTGAGAGAGCGGTTTGGCAAGGAGATCGCTCCGGCCCTGGCCAAGGAACTGGGCGCCAAGAACCCTATGGCCGTACCGCGCCTCCACAAGATCGTGGTGAATATGGGCGTGGGAGAGGCCACACAGAATACCAAGGTGCTCGATCCCCTGGTTCGCGACCTGGGCGAAATCACTGGTCAAAAACCGGTGGTGACCAAGGCCAAGAAGTCGATTGCGGCATTCAAGGTGCGTGAAGGCATGTCAATTGGCGCCATGGTGACTCTGCGCGGCGACCGCATGTACGAATTTCTGGACCGGCTCATCAACGTGGCTCTGCCGCGCGTGCGCGATTTCCGTGGCGTTTCAACGAAATCTTTTGACGGCCGCGGGAACTACACGCTGGGTCTGCGCGATCAGTTGATCTTTCCGGAAATCGATTACGCCAAAGTGGAAAAGCTGAAAGGTATGAATGTGACCATTGTGACCACGGCGCGTGACGATAACCAGGCGCGTGCGTTGCTGAAGCATTTAGGGATGCCGTTTAGACAGTAGCACTCAGCAGTCAGCACTCAGCATTCAGCCGGAAGGCAGCATGGCTGAAGATGAGCGCAAGGGCAGTGAGACATAAAACTGCGGCCGGACAGGCCAGAGAGAGTTGGAATTAAGGGAAGCAGTGCAGCAGCAAGGAGTAATTAGATTCACCAGGAATGTTTCATGGCTGAATGCTGATTGCTGAATGCTGATTGCTGAAAAGGATACATGGCAACTACAGCAAAGATCGCCAAGACGAACAAGAAACCCAAGTTTTCCACCCAGCACCGGAACCGCTGCTCCATCTGCGGGCGTCCGCGGGCTTACCTGCGCAAGTTCGGCGTTTGCCGCCTGTGCTTCCGCGGGCTGGCGCTGAAGGGTGAGGTGCCTGGGGTTTCAAAATCGAGCTGGTAGGACTAGCACTTAGCCTTTAGCACTTAGCCATTAGCAAGGGTTGGGAGGCTTAAAGAGTCTCGAGCCGGCGATGAACAAGCTAAAGGCTAATGGCCAATGGCTAATGGCTGGCTTGTGTAGTACGTCACGGCAGGTTTCTCCCGGCACGCCGGGGGACAAACGGGTGACGATAAGAGGAGATGAACGAAGATGAGTTTGACCGATCCGGTCGCAGATTTGCTGGCGCGCATCCGTAACTCGATTTCCGCGCGGCACCAGAAGCTTGATGTTCCGGCTTCCAAGCTGAAGCTGGAGATTGCGCGCATTTTGAAGGAAGAAGGCTACATAGCCAATTTCAAGGCGACGGAAGAGGAAGGCCGGAAAGTCCTGCGGATTTACCTCAAGTACGGCAATGACAATGCCGCCGCCATTTCCAACCTGCAGCGTATTTCGCGGCCGGGATGTCGCGTGTACGTGGGACGCAATGACATTCCACGTGTGTTGGGCGGATTGGGAATCAACATCCTGACCACTCCTCGCGGAGTCATGACCGGCCGCCAGGCGCGCAAACAGGGCGTGGGCGGCGAGATTTTGTGTGAAGTGTGGTAGGCGCGGCGTAGCCGCAAATCACCAGCTACTAGCCGTTAGCACTTAGCCCTTAGTTTCGGAGAGGGTGACCGATGCAGTAGCCGGTTAAAGCGGAACGATGAATGAGCTAACGGCCAATGGCTAAGTGCTAAGGCTGACAGCGAAGCGGTTGTGGAACTCGATCAAGCAATTGTTTCGAGGGACTCGCCAGATAAAGGATTTCAAAAATGTCTCGTGTCGGAAAAAAGCCGATTCCGCTCCCCCAGGGAGTGAAGTTTGAAGTAAAAGGAAACACCGTGGTTGTTCAGGGGCCCAAGGGCCAGGTGCAGACGCATCTGCCCGAGGGCGTGAAGCTGCAGCAGCAGGACGGTCATATCCAGGTGACGCGCCAGGATGACAATCATGCTGCCGTTCACGGCCTGGCGCGCGCCTTGGTCAACAACGCAGTGGAAGGCGTGACCAAGGGCTGGAACCGCGACCTGGAGATCGTAGGCATCGGCTATCGCGCCGAGTTGAAGGGCAAGAACACGGTTGTGTTCACGCTGGGCTATTCGCACCCGATTGAATACCCTCTGCCAACCGGCGTTACGGTGGCGATTGACCCCAAGCAGACGAAGGTGACGGTAAGCGGCATTGACCGGCAGAAAGTGGGACAGGTGGCGGCGGAAATGCGCGCCCTGCGTCCGCCGGATCCGTACAAGCAAAAGGGTGTGCGCTACGCGGGCGAACGCTTGAAGAAGAAGGTCGGAAAAACGGGCGCGAAGTAAGATTTGGTAATTGGGTAATTTGGTAAATGGGTAATTTGAAAACGGCGGCTGAGACAGCATCTGTTTCTCAATTGCCAAATTAAAAGTTACTAAATTACTCAATTCAAGGCTGAGGCAGGATTTCAATTTGATCGTGTAGCTGCGTGCTATACGAAGCAAAGGTAACGACATGATTCCAGAGATTTCGAAAGATAAAATACGGCGCAGGGTCCACCAGCGCATCCGGCAGCGGATGAGCGGGTCAGCGGAGCGTCCGCGGCTGAACATCTACCGTTCGCTGAACCATATTTATGCCCAGGTGATTGACGACGGCACAGGGAAAACCATTGCGTCGGCCAGCACGGTGCAGGGCAAAAAGGGCAGCAGAAAGACCGGCGGGAACGTAGCCACTGCGAAGGAAATTGGGAAGGCGATCGCGCAGCGGGCGCAGGAAAAAGGCGTGAAAAAAGTGGTATTTGACCGCGGCGGTTATCTCTATCACGGAAGAATCAAAGCGCTGGCGGATGCAGCGCGTGAAGCGGGTCTGGAGTTCTAAATGGCGACAACAGCAATCAGGAAGAAACTCGATGCCGGCAGCTACCAGTTGAAGGACCAGGTGGTGGCCATCAACCGCGTGACCAAGGTGGTCAAGGGCGGAAAGAATATGTCATTCGCGGCGCTGGTGGTGGTGGGCGACCCGGGAGCAGGCGTGGTGGGCTACGGCTCAGGGAAGGCGAAAGAAGTTCCGCAAGCCATCCGCAAAGGCATTGAGTCGGCCAAGAAGAACCTGGTCAAGGTGAACCTGACGCAGACTTCCATCCCGCACGCGGTGCTGGGGCGGTTTGGGTCGGGCATGGTGCTGCTGAAGCCGGCGCCGGAAGGAACGGGCGTAATTGCCGGCGGTGCGGTGCGCGCGGTGATGACTTCCGTGGGCGTGCAGAATGTGCTGACCAAATCAATCGGCACGGCCAATCCCCACAACGTGATCAAGGCCACCTTTGATGCGCTGAACAGACTGCGCGACAAGCAGGAAGTTGCGACCATGCGCGGTAAAGCGGCGCAGGAGCTATAAACAACATGACGGCAGCAAAGAAAAAGATCAAGATTCAATATGTCCGCTCAAAAATCTGCACGCCGGTGAAGCATAAGCTGGTGGTGAAAGGGCTGGGCTTTACCCGGCTGAACCAGATCATTGAGCGGGAAGACACGCCTTCAATCCGCGGGATGATTGCGAAGATTCCACATCTGGTGCAGATTGTGGAGCAGTAAGCTTTCAGATCGGGTGATCGCGCGTGATCGGGTGATCCGGTGATCGGAAACCAGGGAAACCGAGTAGATGCCAAGGAAATGCCGGCAGCTGCGAAAAAAGGAAAAATCAAGTGCCAACGAATTTATCGACATTAAGACCACCAAAAGGCGCGACGGCCAACCGCAAGCGAGTGGGCCGCGGCATGGGCAGTGGCATGGGCAAGACATCCACGCGCGGGCATAAAGGCCAGGGATCCCGTTCAGGATCGCGGTCCATGCGCGGTTTTGAAGGCGGACAGATGCCGTTGCATCGCCGCCTGCCGAAGCGCGGCTTCACCAATATCTTCCGCGTTGAATACCGGGTGGTGAACCTGGACCGCCTTGCCGGGCTGGGCGAGAAGAACGTGACGCACGAAGTCCTGGTGAAGAGCGGCCTGGCGGGAAAGAATGATTTGATCAAGGTGCTGGGAGATGGCGAGTTGAAGTCGGCCATCAGCGTACAGGCGCACAAGTTTTCAAAATCGGCGCAGGAGAAAATCACCAAGGCCGGAGGCAAGGTTGAGTTGATTGGCGGCGCGCCTGCTGCCGCGGAAGAAAAGAAGCCGGAAGCAAAACCCAGGAAGAAGTGACGTAATGGTTGAGAAATTTGCAAATATCTTTCGCGTTCCGGACCTGCGCAAGCGTGTCCTGTTCACCATGGCCATGCTGGCGGTCTATCGTCTGGGATCGTTTATCCCCACGCCCGGGATCAATACCAGCAAACTGGCGCTTGCCTTCCAGCAACAACAGGGCGGCCTGCTTGGTTTCTATGATCTGTTCAGCGGCGGCAACCTGCGCCGGCTGACGATTTTTGCTTTGGGCATCATGCCCTACATCACGGCGTCCATCATTCTGCAGTTGCTCACCGTGGTATGGGAGCCACTGGCGCGTTTACAGAAAGAAGGCGAACTGGGACGGCGCAAGATCACCCAGTGGACGCGCTATCTCACGCTGATTCTCTCCGTCCTGCAATCGCTCGGCATCGCGTTTACTCTGCAGAGCCAGGATTTCGTTCTGGCAGGGAGCAACTCGTACTCGTTCATTCTTATGACCATTGTCACCCTGACCACGGGGAGCATGTTCATCATGTGGCTGGGTGAGCAGATCACCGAACGCGGAGTTGGCAACGGCATGTCTTTGCTGATTTTTGCCGGCATCGTGGTGGGTTTGCCGCGCGCTGTAATGGACCTGATCACCAAGGCCAGGCAGCAGGCGTGGGGCAGCTTTACCATCCCCGCCATGGGACTGCTGATCATTGTGATGTTGCTGGTGGTGGCGTTCATTGTGTTCATGGAACGCTCTGAGCGACGAATACCCGTACAGTACGCCAAGCGCGTGGTGGGTCGTCGCATCATGGGCGGGCAGGCCACACACCTGCCGCTGCGCGTCAATTCCGGCGGCGTGATGCCGGTGATCTTTGCTTCGTCCCTGCTGAGCATTCCGCAGATGCTGACGTATTCAGCGGCCTTTAAGACCGGAGGATCGCTGCACCGCTACTTTGGCTGGCTTCTGGAGCAGCTCAAGTGGGGCGAACCCTTGTACACGCTGCTCTATGCTGCGGGGATTGTTTTCTTCGCCTACTTTTACGTTTCCATTGTGTTCAACCCGGGCGATGTAGCGGACAATATGCGTAAGCACGGCGGGTTCATTCCCGGAATCCGGCCCGGCCATCGCACGCGCGACTACATCAATGAAGTGCTTACGCGCGTTACCCTGGTGGGCGGTCTTTACCTGATCCTTATCTCGCTCATTCCCGAATGGATGATCATGGGAATCCACCTCAATCATCTGCCCATGTGGCTGGGTGGGCGGGTGTTTGAAAATCTGCCCAACTGGGTTTTGAACGGCCTGGGCGTGAACTTCTACTTTGGGGGAACTTCACTGCTGATTGTGGTGGGAGTGGCCATGGATACGGTGAACCAGATCGAGTCGCAACTGGTCATGCGCCATTATGAAGGCTTCACTTCGCGTAGCGGGCGTGTAAAGGGCAGGAGGCTCTGGAATTAATTGCCATGCCGGCCGATATCGCAACACAACCGGGCTCACCCAGGGCTGCGGCCGTGGCCGGGGCGGTCATTTTGATGGGCGCGCCCGGAGTGGGAAAAGGCACTCAGGCCAAGCTGATTGCTGAGCGATACGGCATCCCGCAGGTCTCTACCGGAGACATTTTGCGCGATAACGTGGCGCAAGGGACAGAACTGGGCAAGAAAGCTGACCCGATTATGAAATCGGGCGCACTGGTTCCGGACGATTTAATGCTGGAGATGGTGGCGGACAGGTTGAAGCAGCCGGATGCCCGGCGCGGATTTATCCTGGACGGCTTTCCCCGGACGGTTGGACAGGCGGAGTGGCTGGACCAATATTTGCAGTCAACGACCTTTGATGGGCGCAGGATAGCGCCGGTTGTGGTGCATATAAGAGTCAGTTATAATCAATTACTGCAAAGGCTTACGGGTCGCCGTTCCTGCCCTGTCGATGGCAGGATTTATAACATCTACTCCCAGCCGCCCAAAAACGACGAATTGTGTGATTCCTGCGGATCGCGCTTAGTGCAGCGTAAAGACGACAAGGAAGACGTGATTTCCGAGCGGTTGAAGAGCTATGAACGGCAAACACTGCCTCTGGTGGAGTATTACACCCGGAAGGGGAGTCTGCACGAATTGAACGGCGAAGCACCCGTGGACCAGGTAACGGCGGAAACGTTGGCGATTATTGAAAGATCCGCAGCGGCAGGCGCGCGATGATCAACTGCAAGTCGCACGCGGAACTGGAAAAGATGCGGCGCAGCGGCCACATCCTGCGGCAGGTGCATGAAGCGGTGCGGGCCGCGGTGAAACCGGGCGCGACCACCATGGACCTGGAGCATGTGGCGGAAGAAAAGATCCGGGACTTGGGCGCCAAGCCGGCTTTCAAGGGATATTACGATTATCCCTGCGTTCTCTGCACGTCGGTCAACAATGAGATCATTCACGGCATACCGTCAGAAAAGCGGGTGCTGAAGGAAGGCGATATCGTCTCTATTGACTGCGGGGTGGTGCTGGATGGCTATTACTCCGATGCGGCAGTAACGGTCCCTGTGGGCCAGACGCTGAAACCGGAACTCAAGAAGCTGCTGGATGTAACGGAAACGTCGCTGAAGAAAGCCATTGAGGAAGTTCGCCTCGGCAAGACGGTGGGCGACATTGGCGCCGCGGTGCAGGAATACGTTGAAGCCAACGGCTTCAGCGTGGTGAGGGATTTTGTAGGGCACGGGATCGGCACGCGGATGCATGAAGATCCGCAGGTGCCGAATTTTGGCGTCCGCGGGCATGGAACCAGGTTGCGTGAAGGCATGGTGCTGGCCATTGAGCCGATGGTGAACATGGGCAAGCCTGGCGCGCGGGTGCTGGACGATAAGTGGACCGCGGTTACGGAAGACGGCAGTTTCAGCGCCCACTTTGAGCATACAGTGGCTGTGACAAGGAATGGGCCGCTGGTGTTGACGGAATAGCCGCAAAACGAGTTACTTACAGCAATTGGCGGCGATTCCCGTTCAAGAGTAATGAGACGTCTCCGATATGGAGATGCCAAGGAGATGAGTGAGCAAGGAAGACGCGATTGAAGTAATGGCGACGGTGATTGAGCCGCTGCCCAATGCCATGTTCCGGGTGGAACTGGAGAACAAACATCAAGTGCTGGCGCACGTTTCCGGCAGGATGCGAAAGAATTTCATACGCATTCTTCCCGGCGACAAGGTCGCGGTGGAACTCTCACCGTATGACCTGACGCGGGGCAGAATCGTATACAGATACAAATGAGATTTGGTAATTGGGTAATTTGATAAATGGGTAATTGGAATTACAAAATTACTCAATTACCAAATCAACAGAAGAACTGAGCCGGCAGAAGATTGCTGGTTCCTTTGAAGAGCAAAAGAGAGCGGATACCATGAAGGTTCGGGCATCAGTAAAGAAAATTTGTGACAAGTGCAAGATCGTGCACCGCAAGGGCGTGGTGCGCGTGATTTGCGAGAACTCAAAGCATAAACAGAGACAAGGCTGATTGGCAATTGCCAAAATCGGGTAATCGGGTAATTTGAACCCAACGTGCAAGTGGTTCCAAATTACCAAATTACAAATTACCCGATTATCAATGATCAGGATCGGGACCGAAGGGTGAGCTAGCCTGTAAACCGATCCAGCAATTTGAACAGGAGACAAAATGGCACGTATTGCAGGCGTTGATCTTCCACGCAATAAGCATGTGG
>DATFDA010000187.1:0-7958 GCA_035252525.1 Candidatus Angelobacter sp.
TGGCGCGCACGTCGGCATCCTGCTTGGTCTGAGGCGGAGGCACAATCACCGGCTTTCCGGGGACCCAGTTGGCGGGAGTAGAAACGGCGTTAGCGTCAGCGGTCTGCAAGGCATCAAACACGCGCACAATCTCTGCAATGCTTCGCCCCAGCGATTGCGGATAATAGAGCAGCGCGCGCACGTTTTGTTTGGGATCAATGAAGAACACCGCACGCACGGCTGCGGTATCGCTCACAGCTTCATGCACCAGGCCATACAGGCCGGCAACTTTCTGGTCCAGGTCCGCCACCACCGGGAAATCGACTTTCACGTTGAAGTTCTGTTCGATGTTGCGCAGCCAGGCAATGTGCGCCGGCACGGAATCCACTGACACGCCGATCAATTGCACGTTGCGCTTCTCAAACTCCGGAAAGTTGCGCGCGAATTCCACGAATTCCGTTGTGCACACGGGTGTGAAATCAGCGGGATGAGAAAACAGCAGGACCCATTTGCCGCGGCTGGTGTAGTCGCTCAAACGGATCACGCCCTGCGTGGATTTAGCCTGGAAGTCAGGCGCCTGTTCATTAATACGGGGAATGCGGGTCTCGGTTGCCAACTGGCTCATACTTCTCCTCCAAAAAATTTGAAATCATTTCGAATTCAGGTTTGAAACGTCGTTTCCGCGCCACCTCGCCGACAATCAGCACCGCCGGCGCAGCGATACCGGCTGCGAAGGGCAGGTCAGAAATAGTCATGGAGCAAACTTGCTCTGTACTGCGGGCGGCGTTGGACACGAGAACACACGGCGTGTTCGCATCCAGCCCGGAAGCGATCAGTTGCTGTGCCGTTCTGCCATAATCGGGCCCAGGCATGTACACGGCCAGGGTTGTGCGCGCGGGGTCCGTCGCGTGAGAGCAGAAGCTGACAGCATCAGAGCGGGCATAGTGAGCTGTCGCCATCACCAGCGTGGAGGCTTTGCGACGGTCAGTCAAGGAGACGCCGGCCGCCGCTGCTGCCGCCGCGACGGCGGTGATTCCCGGAACCACTTCAAACGGAATGCCCGCGCGCCGCAATGCATCCAGCTCTTCTCCCAGACGTCCGAAGATTCCCGGCTCGCCTGATTTCAGCCGCACCACCTCGCTCCCATTCTGTGCATGCCAGATCATCAGTGCGTTGATCTTCTCCTGGCTGTTGGCGCGTTGCCCACAACGTTTTCCAACGTTGATGATCTGCGCTGTTGCCGGAGCAAGCGCCAGGATCTGCTCCGGAACCAGATCATCGTGCAGAAGCACCTCTGCGCCGCGAATCAGCGCATGGGCCTTGAGCGTAAGCAGATCAACCGCTCCCGGCCCCGCTCCCACGATATGGATTCTGCCTGGCATCTCCTCCGCCACTACGCACTCTTTTTGGCCTGCAAAGGCGTTCCGCTGTCCCAGTCTTCAACCGCGCGCAGCAGGCGGGCAATCAACTGGTCAGTTCCGCCAACCAGGTGAAGCCCTTCATGCTGGTGCTCCTTGAGAACGTCTCTCAGTCTTACTTCCAGTTCATTGCGCCGCGTGTTTTCCATGATTTCCTCCCTGTTCATTCTCAAGCAAAACTTTCTTCGGCTGCGCCAAAGCCATCAGGTGCAGCAGCTCTTTTCTGCGCTCGCCGGGCGGCAATATGCTGCGCAGGGCTGACCTCATGCGTCCCAGCCATCCGTTCCAGGCGGCGTACTCGGGCCCGAATTCCGTCTCCAATTCCTTGCGGACGCGCTGGGCCAGGGCTGGACTGCTGCCTCCGGTAGAAACGGCAATCTGGAAGTCGCCGCGGCTCACCAGGGCCGGAGCGTAAAAGTCGCAATATGGCGTATCATCCACGGCATTGCACAGCGCTCCGTCAGCGGCTGCTTCGGCGTAGACGGCGTGATTCACTTCGCTCGAATCCGTAGCCGCGATCACCAGAAAATATTCCCTGGCCATTCCGGGCTGAAAATCCTGCGGTACATGCTTCAGGCGGCCTTGATTCGCCCACTCGCTGATGCGAAGCGTGACTTCCGGCGCAATCACAGTCACGTCCTTCGCGGACCGCAGCACACCTTCAATCTTCTGCTCCGCTACTGCGCCACCGCCCACAATCAGCACCTTGCGGTTTTCCAGCTTCAGAAACACAGGATAGAGCGCCATTCAGCCCTCCACTCCGTGCGGCACGCGGCCAGAGGGCAAGTCACGCTCAACGGGAATGACTTCCTCGCCTGCCAGGAAAGTGCGCAATGCCGCGTCAGTATGCCGTGCAAAAAACTGCCGCAGATTTTCTCCGCCTTCACGCCGATATATGTATGTGCGCAGAAGGCGCTCAATGGCGTCGGGCGTCTCCTCCGCGGTGCAGCGATATCCAACGGGGCGGCCAAAGCCGGCAAACGCGCCCACGCCGCCGCCGAGGCAGAAGTAATAGGCGTCCTGAAGATGACCATTTACTTTGATCTTTTTGCCTTCCAGCCCGATATCCGCAATGCGATGCTGCCCGCAACTGTTTGGGCATCCGGTAACGTTCAGTTTGAGCTGCTGATCAAAAGCGGGTAGACGGTCTTCCAGTTCTTCCACCAGCCATCGGGTAAATGTTTTTGTCTCAGTGATGGCCAGCTTGCAAAACTCGGTCCCGGTGCAGGCCACTGCGCCGCGCCAGAAAGCAGATGCGCGCACCTCAAGCTGGACTGCTTCGAGTTCTGCCAGCAGTTCGTGAATGTATTCACGCGCTATATTGACGATCACCAGGTTCTGCGCGCTGGTGGTGCGAAGCTCGCCGGAGCCGAACCGGTCCGCCAGGTCGGCGGCAACCCGCATTTGCGCAGGAGTAATACGCCCACGGAGAACGGCCGCGCCAATATAGAAAAGTCCCGGCTGTTTCTGCGCATGCACCCCCACGTGGTCGCGGAAAACGTCAGCCGGGACTTCCTCAAAAACCGCAGGGTCGAGATTGTACCCCAGGCGGCGCTCTAATTCGAGCAGAAAAGTCTCGGCCGTCCAGCCATGGTGCAAAAACAGGAATTTCAGGCGCGCGCGTTCCCGATGCTCCCGCAGGACGGCGGCATCACGGAAAATCTCAGTCACCGCCCGCGTGACCGGCAACACCTGCTCCGGGCGCACAAAGGCATTGAGCCGCACCGCAAAATGAGGATCGGCAGAAAGTCCGCCGCCAACACGGACGGAAAATCCAACTTCCTTCTTGCCATGGTGCTCGCGCACCGCGGGCGTGAACGCCAGATCGTTGATCTCGGGATAGCAGCACCAGTCGCGGCAGCCGCTGATGCTGACCTTGTATTTGCGGGGGAGGTTGTAAAACTCAGGATTGCCCACCAGCATCTTTGTGGCCTCAAGGAGCAACGGCGAGGCATCAATCAATTCATTTGCATCCAGACCCGCCAGAGGGCAGCCGGTGAGGTTCCTGGGCGCGTCACCGCATGTGGACATGGATGTGAGCCCTGCATTAAACAGCGCCTGCAACACTTCCGGCAAATCTTCCACGCGCACCCAGTGGAGTTGAATGTTCTGCCGGACAGTTATATCCGCTGAACTGCGAGCATACTTTTCTGATAGCGCTGCCACGGTTCGCAACTGTCCAGAGCTGACCAATCCATTGCCCAGCCGGATACGCACCATAAGATAAGGCACAGCCTTGCCTTCTCCGCCCGCGCCGCCAAGCACTCCTGCGCCATCACCTTGCGTGTACACGCCCCACCAGCGGAAATAGGTCTTAATCCATGCTTCTGGAACCGCAGCAAAGCCCCCGGGCGCAAACGCGCGGATCTCATCCAGGCACTCCCACGGGTTCTTCTCCCGTTTCAGGCGTTCAGCTCGCTGCGCTTTGGTTTCCTTTAGTCCTTCCGCCGGTGCACTCATATCAATCCCTTTCTGGTTCAGCAAAAGCAAAAAGCCCATCGCCGTCTCTGGCGATGGGCCTTGTCCTAAAGAGAATAAATGCGGATTAGGTAGCGGCTTCATTGGCCAGAGACACGGCGGTTGCCATACAGCAACACATACACATGTCCTGGCGCAGAATTCGCATGGGTGAATACCTTAAAAGCTAAAGCTCCAACTGTCAAGTAGAGATGTGAGCGCCGGGAAAATAGATTCAACTATTCCAGAGCGGCTGTCCGGGGCCAGCGCGCCAGCACCGAAGTACCAATTCCCCCGCGCGGGCGAAACACGCCTTTGATGATGGCTGATTTGGGCCTGGCCGCGCGCACCACGTCATCCAGCACCCGGTTCACGATGTTTTCCTGAAAAATGCCCAGGTTACGGTATTCCTGCAGATATTCCTTTAGCGATTTCAGCTCCAGGCAGAGTTTGTCCGGGACATAACGCACCTCCAAGACGCCAAAGTCCGGCAGGCCAGTCTTAGGACAAACAGAGGTGAATTCTGGTATGTCGATCACAATTTCGTAATCCGCAAACTGGTTGGGCCACGTATCAATCTCAGGAAAGCGGTGGTCTAATCCCGCTTTTGCGTGGTCTTCTGTGTAGCCGGTGCGTTGTGACATCTTAGGAACTATTGTAACAATCAGCGTGGTGCAATTCCGTAACGTGTAACTCACCTTGCGCATCCAAAAGGAAGATTTCCCAATATCAGGTTGAGTTCCTTGGTTCGCGCGTCGCGTGCCACCTGCGAGTTTGCGTGCCGAAGCACACCTCTTCGTTATACTTAGACTTTTGCCCGGTTCATGGCGAGACAGAGACAAAACGGATCAGAGAGGAAGCGCTTATTCACGGTGCTGGCAATTACCGCAGCCGCCGTGCTTCTGTTCACCGGCTGGATGCGGCTGCGCAATACCGTGGTGCCGGTCCGGACCGAGCAGGTAACCCGTCAGAACATTGCCAGCGTGATCTCCACCAACGGCAAAGTGGAGCCGGTGAAAAATTTTGCTGCCTATGCGCCTGCGCCGGCCGTGGTCAAAAGAATCCTGGTGCGCGAAGGCGATCACGTGAAACAAGGCCAGCTTTTGCTGGAACTTGACGATGCAGATGCTCGCGCGCAGGCGGCCAAGGCGCTGGCGCAGCTTCGCGCGGCTGAGGCGGACCTGCAAGCAGCGCAGACCGGCGGCACGCATGAACAGGTCCTTACAACGCAGAGCGATCTCGAAAAAGCGCAGGCAGAGCGCAGTGATGCACAACGCAACTTTGATGCGGTCCAGCGTCTGCAGCAGAATGGCGCGGCTGCTCCGGCCGAAGTGGAGGCAGCCCGGAATCGCCTGACCAAGGCCAATGCTGATGTGCAACTGCTGCAATCACGCCTTAAGAATCCGTTCTCATCGCCTGAAATGGAGAAAGTGCAGGCCAATCTTACCCAGGCGCGCGCTGCTTACACTGCGGCTCAGCAATTGTTGAGAAACCTGAATGTGCGGGCTCCGTTTGCAGGCATTGTATATACACTTCCGGTCAGGGCAAGCGCTTACGTCAACGGTGGCGAAGTGCTGGTGCAGGTGGCGAATCTTAAGGACATCCAGGTACGCGCCTTTGTGGACGAGCCGGAGATTGGGCGCCTTGCAGTCGGGGAAAAAGTAGAGATCAGATGGGATGCAGTGCCGGGAAGGACGTGGGAAGGTAAGCTGACCCGCGTACCCGCTTCCGTCAGCACTGTGGGCACCCGGACTGTGGGCGAGATCACAACTGAGATCGATAACTTTGACCGCAAGCTTCTGCCCAACGTGAACGTAAATGTGAGCATCATTACTGCGCGCCACAACGACGTACTTACGGTTTCGCGCGAAGCCGTTCATGATGTGAACGGCAAACGTTATGTTTACCAAATTGTCGGTCAAAAATTGCAGGCGCAAGAGGTCCAAACCGGCCTTTCCAGCCTGACCCAGGTGGAAATCACGCAGGGCCTTTCCGATGGTGCGACAATTGCGCTGGGAGCGCTCAATGGCGCGTCCTTGCGAAGCGGAATTGAAGTGAAGGTGGTTGAACGTTGAGGCCCTTTCGCGCGGTCATCCTTCTACTCCTTTTCCTGGCCAATGTGGGCTTCGGGGTTGATGCTAGCCCCCAGGAATTGCTCCGAACCGGCAAAGCGGACGAGGCGCGGCGCGTGCTGGAAGGCACGCTGCAGCGCAATCCGAACGACGCTGAAACTTACATCCTGCTCTGCCGCCTCAATTTTCAGCTTGAGCTCTGGGACAATGCGCTGCTCATGGCGGAGAAGGCAGTGGCGCTGGAGCCGAACAACAGCAATTACCACATGTGGCTGGGGCGTTCCGCGGGACGCAAAGCGGAAAACTCTAATCCGTTTACTGCCTGGTCTCTGGCACGCAGGGTTCGCGCCGAATTTGAACGCGCTGTCTCTCTCGACGGCAACAACCTGGCCGCCCGCTCTGATCTTTCCGAATACTACATCGAGGCGCCCGGATTCCTGGGAGGAGACAAAAAGAAAGCGCGTGAGCAGGCGGCGGCCGTCGCGCCCCATGATGAGGCGCTCGCAAACTACATTTATGCTCGCGTCGAGGAGCAGCAGGGCAAGAGCGACGCGGAACAACTCTACAAAAAAGCGTTGACGGCAAGCGGAGGCAGCGCCCGTTATTGGATTGAGATGTCCTACTTCTACCGCCGTGCCGGCCGCGTGCAGGAAATGCAGTCAGCAATCTATCAGGCGTTGATCGCACCTCGTCATAATGCAATTCCTGAGTACGACGGCGCTTATCTCTTTCTGCGGACCGGGAGGGATTTTCCCAATGCCATAGCGATGCTGAAAAAGTATCTCAACGGCAACACACTGGAAGAAGATGGCCCGGCTTTTCGCGCCCATTACATGCTGGGAGAGTTGCTGGAGAGGCAGGGCGACAAAAAGGCAGCAGCGGCAGAGTATCGCGCCGCGCTTGCCCTGGCTGCAGAATACCGTCCCGCACGGGAGGCGCTGGCCAAGGTTTCCCGCTAGAATCCGTGGTTCCGCGCCCGGTTGATTTCTTTTTATAGGTGGAAAATGAGAAAACATGCTCTTGTTTTCGTCCTTCTCGCCCTTTGTTATCCATGCCTGGTAAGTGCCCAACAAAACTCAGATCAGCCCCTATCTTTTCGCGAGGCTATCGAACTTGCAGTCAAGAACAGCGCCACTTCGGGTGTGGCCCAGGCGGACTTTCAGCGAGCGCGCGCCAGTGTGGCGCAGGCAAAAGACTTCTATGTTCCGCAGGTGGTTTTCGGCTCCGGCCTGGGGTTTTCTTATGGCTTTCCTCTCAGTCTGGAAGGTGCAGCGCCATCCATCTTCAACGTGAACCTTCAGGGAGGACTCTGGAACCAGGCGCAAAGGGAATACATCAAGGCTGCGCACAGCGATGTTGATGCGACAACAGCCCAGAATGCCGATCGCCGCAATGACGTCATCATGGAGACCGCGCTCGATTACATGCAGCTTGACTTGCTGGGTTCATCTCTCTCCATCCAGCAGGAGCAGCAGGCAGCGGCCGCCAAATATCAAGACATTACTACACAACGTGTGCAGGCCGGGCTGGACAGCCAGGTGGAACTCACACGAGCAAAGCTTGCGGTGGCGCGGACCCGACTCGATATTGCCCAAACGCGCTCTGCCGCCGACCAGTTGCGCCTGCGCCTGTCACAGCTTACGGGACTGCCGCTTGCGTCCATTCACACCTCCACTGAAAGCATTCCGCAACTTCCGCAGGTCTCTCAGGACGAAGATTTGCCCGCTGAGGCGGCCAGGAACAACGTTCAGATAAAAATCGCGGATGATGCAGCAGAAGCCAAGGAGCACAAGGCGCGCGCGGAAAGGAAGCAACTCTATCCGGCTATCGACCTTGTGGGGCAATACGCAGTCCTGGCGCGTTACAACAACTATGACCAGTTCTTTAACAAATTCCAGCGCAACAACGTGACGGCCGGAGTTTCCATTCGCATACCATTTTTCAGCACCGCCCAGCGGCAGACGGCAAATGTGGCCAGGTTCGATGCGGTCAAGGCGCGCGAAGAAGCCGTGGGTGTGAAACAACAGGTCAG
>DATFDA010000188.1:0-3342 GCA_035252525.1 Candidatus Angelobacter sp.
GTTATTACAACTGCAGCAGTTCCGGGCAAAAAGGCCCCAGTGCTGGTCACAGAGGCCATGGTCAAGCGCATGGCTCCGGGTTCGGTCATCCTGGATCTCGCGGCGGAGCGTGGCGGGAACTGCGAATTGACGCGGGCGGGAGAGCGAATCCTCGAGCACGGTGTGACGATTCTCGGTCCCATCAATCTGGCCAGCGGCGCACCGTATCACGCCAGCCAAATGTACGCCAAGAACCTGACGACGTTTCTCCAGAATCTGGTGAAGGACGGGAAAGTGCGTCCGCCGGAGAGCGATGACATTATTCGCGATACGCTTTTGACGCAAGGCGGGGAAGTAGTGAATGCACGGGCACGGGAAAGCATGGGAATGCCCGCACTGGTCGCGCAATAGCCGAGTTTAAAGAGGAGGAAGAGTGCCAGCGGATTTTATTTCCAACCTTTACGTTTTCATACTGGCGGGATTTGTGGGTTTTGAGCTGATCAAGCGGGTCTCACCGCTTCTGCACACGCCTCTCATGTCGCTGACCAACGCGCTCGACGCTATCGTAGTGGTGGCTGCGATCATTATTGCCGGACGGCATGAGACGCCCTTGACCACCGCGCTGGGAGCTATCGCTGTGGCGGCTTCCTTCAGCAATATGGTCGGCGGATTCCTCATCACTGACCGCATGTAGCGCATGTTCAATACGGGCAGGGCAAAAAAATAACCAACGCCTTTGCGCTGCAACAGTACCTGGATTTTGCCTACATCGTCGCCGTTGTGCTCTTCATCCTGTCGCTGAAGTGGCTGAGTTCTCCGAGAACAGCGCGCTGGGGCGTAATCGGTGGGGAGATCGGCGCCGCTCTGGCGGTTGGGGCAACCCTCTATAACCCTGAACTGGTCCAGTACAAGTGGATTGTCATCTGCTTGATTATTGGCGCCGGCGTGGGTATCCCGCTCGGCATGGTGAAGATGACGGCGGTGCCGCAACGAACTGCATTAAGCCATGCCTTTGGCGCGGCATCGGCGGCCATGATCGGTATTGCCGAGTATTACGTGAACACGTCGCAGTTGACCCGCTTTGAGATGGGCGAGATCGCGCTTGAAGTGATTATAGGGTCGCTCACGTTTACCGGCAGCTTGATTGCCGCAGGAAAGCTGCAGGAGATCCTTCCGCAACGGCCCATTGTTTATCGCGGGCAGAACATCGTTAGCTTGTCCATCCTGGCTGCGGCTCTGGTTCTGGCGGTCGTTCTGGTTCTTAATCCAATGCAGACGGCTTTGTTCCCGGTGATGGTTGTAGTGGCCCTGATCTTCGGAATCATGCTGGTTACGCCGATTGGCGGGGCCGATATGCCGACCGTGATCTCGCTTTTGAACTCGTATGCCGGATTCTCAGCGGCGCTGCTGGGATTCGTGCTGAACAGCAAGGTGCTCGTCGTTGCAGGCGCGCTCGATGGTTCTTCCGGCTTCATCCTCTCGGTCATCATGTGCAAAGCCATGAACCGCTCCTTCACTAACGTGATGTTCGGAGCCTTCGGCCAGGTGCAGGCAGGTGGAGCGAAAGAGAAGGAAGATCGAGTGGTGCGCAGCGCAACCCCGGAAGAAGCGGCATCGATTCTGGAAGCGGCCAGCAGGGTTGTTGTGGTGCCCGGTTACGGCATGGCTGTGGCGCAGGCGCAGCACAAAGTCCGCGAGCTGTATGACACGCTGACCAAGCGCGGCGTGGACGTGCAGTTTGCCATCCATCCAGTCGCAGGACGCATGCCCGGCCACATGAACGTCCTCCTGGCTGAGGCAGATGTTCCTTATGACCATCTGAAGGAAATGGACGAGATCAATGGCGACTTCCCGCAGGTGGATGTGGCCCTGATCATCGGGGCCAATGACGTTACCAATCCCGCGGCCAAGACGGATAAGACCAGCCCGATTTACGGCATGCCTGTGCTGGATGTGGAGAAATCGCACACGGTCATGGTGATCAAGCGCAGTATGAATCCTGGCTTCGCCGGCATTGATAATCCGCTCTACTACATGAACAACACGCTCATGTTGTTCGGCGATGCCAAGGCATTCGTGAGCAACATTGTGAAGGAGCTGGGCGCAACCAAGGAGGTAGGCGCAGCCCACTGAGGACAATCCTTACTTCCACCAGGCAGGCGTGCAGAAAACTGCTGGTTGAAACAGAAAATCTGTAACCCCGGCGGTACGCAAGCCGCCGGGATTTTTGTTCGCACGCCAACTTCGGCTCCTCGCGCCAGCAGGTAGAATGGATTTACGATTTCATATCCGGAGGAAGTCAAAGTGCCAGCGATTGCTGTTCAAGATTTAACCGCCAAATTGCGATGTTGTAATGAGAGCGACTTCTCGAACGTTGCCCTGATCCGCAAGATCCTCCGCGATCATCCCGTTGATCCGCAATCCATTGAACGGTACCTTATCTGGGACCGCCAGCATTACACCCGAAATCTCATCGACAAGACACCGCTTTTTGAGCTGATGGCCATCTGCTGGGAGGTCGGGCAGGGAAGCTCCATTCATAACCATAAGGATCAGAATTGCTGGATGGCGGCGCCTGTTGGAAAGCTCATGGTACAGAACTATCGCGTGCTGAAGCAGGATTTTGCCGCTGGAACATGCGATCTTGAGCTGGCTGACCTGGTGGAGATGAACGCCCTAAATCCCTGTGCTGTCGACCCGGCTGAGCCGGTGCACAGGGTCTTCAACCCTCCGGAGTTCAAGCAGCGCGCGGTGAGCCTGCATGTGTACTCACGTCCGTATGACAGTTGCATGGTCTATGACGACCAGAAACATAAATGCGGGGAGATCAAGCTGAGCTACACATCAGAATACGGACTCGTTCACAAATAAGGATTGCTTCCGTCTAATTCTGGTTGGGAAAAATTGATGCACCGGTGTGAGTCCTGATGTTCGCAGCCCGTACGCAATGGAATCTTGCCAGCAATCGCCTGGCAAAGCTGCTGGAAGAGGTCCGCGCACGGGGCGGCGAGGTGCTCGATCTGACGGCTTCCAACCCCACCGAGTGTGGCTTCCAGTATGACGGAGCATCCATCCTGAAAGGGCTGATCACGCCCGCAGTGCTCAAATATTATCCTGATCCACGCGGGTTGCGGCCTGCTCGCCAGGCGGTAAAGGACTATTATGAGCAGCGCGGCGAGCAAGTGGCCGTGGAAAACCTCATCCTTACCACCAGCACCAGTGAGGCGTACTCGTTTGTCTTCCGCCTGCTGTGCAATCCCGGCGACGAAGTGCTGGTTCCCACGCCCAGCTACCCGCTTTTCGATTTCCTTGCGGATATCCAGGACGTAAAACTTCTACGCTACCCTCTTATTTACGACCACG
>DATFDA010000189.1:0-3074 GCA_035252525.1 Candidatus Angelobacter sp.
GGACACGGACACAATTACACGCTGGAAGTCACGGTCAAGGGACAAGTGGACCCGCGCTCAGGATTTGTGGTGGACCTGAAAGAGCTGAAGGAAATCATGAACCGCGAGGTGATTGATGCGCTCGATCACAGGTTCCTGAACAAAGAAGTTCCCGAATTTGCCAAAGCCATTCCTACTACGGAGAACCTGGCGATCAGCATCTGGAAGCGGCTCAAGCCCAAATTGAAACTGGCGGAACTGCATCGCATACGGGTTTATGAGACGCCGGACTTGTTTGTGGATTATTACGGAGAGGCATGAAGGCTTATCTGACAAGGCGTTACTGGTTTTCTGCTTCGCACCGGCTGCATTGTGAAGATATGTCTGATGCAGAAAACAAAGTCACCTACGGTAAATGCAACAATCCATACGGCCACGGCCATAATTACGCAGTGGAGGTCACGGTTGCCGGCCAGGTGGAGGAACGGACCGGGATGGTCTGCAATTTGGCGGATTTGGATGCTTTTGTGGGCAAAAATATCGTGGAACGTTTTGGCCACGAAAATCTCAATAGATTACCGGATTTCAATGGAGTTGTGCCGACCACGGAAAATTTATGCGTGAAGATTTATGAAATTCTTGAGCAGAATTTCCATCATGCATTGATTGAAAAGGTCCGCATTGAAGAGACCATGCTCAACTCTTTTGAATACGCCGGAGGAAGAGAGATTCGCCCCTAGGAGTCCCAAGGTGAGCACAGGAGCCGCATTGAAGAAAAGCTTTGATCAATCCGAATTAGCCTCAGCCAGTACGCAGGAGCTTCTGCGGGAACTTTTGCTGCGTCTGGGAGAAGACCCTGACCGCGATGGATTAGTCAAGACGCCGGAGCGAATGGCCAAGGCTCTACAGTATCTGACCAGAGGACATAATGAAGATCCGGAAAGCGTTCTGCGCGGAGCGCTGTTTGATGTGAGCTATGACGAGATGGTCATTGTCAAAGACATTGAAATGTTCAGCTTGTGCGAGCACCATGTGCTTCCATTCTTTGGTAAGGTCCACGTGGCCTATATTCCCAACGGCAAAGTTGTGGGCCTGAGCAAGATTCCCCGCCTGGTGGACATCTTTGCGCGGCGCTTGCAGATCCAGGAGCGCCTTACCGTTCAGATTGCAGAAACCATTCAGAGCGCCATTGAGCCTCAAGGAGTGGGCGTGGTGATTGAAGCGCGGCACTTGTGCGTGATGATGCGCGGCGTGGAAAAGCAGCACTCGTCGGCGGTTACGTCACACATGCTGGGCAGTTTCAGGACGTCAGACAAAACACGCGAAGAGTTTCTGTCACTGATCAGGAACGGCAAGAATGGGCACTCGTTTTAACCCCAAATCTTTGAAACACAGAGGAACGGAGGAAGCAGAGAATGCTTCCTCTTTTTGTGTTGCGACGGTCTGATTCTTTCTTGACGATCTGATATAAAGTCCTGCTGACCTTGCTATAAATTGAAACATTGGTATGAAGGTAGCTCTCATCACTGGAGGAAGTCGGGGCATCGGCCTGGCGATGGCGAAAGCCTTTGCCGGCGCGGGTTATAGCGTGATTGTTACCGGCCGAGATGAGGCGCGGCTGAAGAAGGCGATCACGGAGTTGAAGGGAAGCGCTGAGAGTGTTGAGGGGTTGAATTGCGACGTTTCCGATCCAGCGTCGGTTCAGAAGTTGTTCCAAGCTGTACGTGACAGCCATAGTTCGATTGACGTGCTGGTGAACAATGCCGGGGTGGCGCATGAACTGCTTTCGGTAGACAAATTGCCGCTGGTAATCTGGAAACAGGTTATCGACACGAATCTGACCGGCGCTTTTCTGGTGACACAGGCCGCGCTGCCGCTGATGAAGGCGGGCAGCACGATTGTGAACAATTTGTCGGTTGCGGCCCTGCAGCCCTTTGCCGGGATGTCTGCCTACAACGCTTCAAAATTCGGAGCACTGGGCTTCACCAAAGCCTTGCGGGAAGATGTTCGCAAGCAGGGAATTCGCGTGCTGGCGCTGATTGCCGGAGCAACGGACACGGATATCTGGAAGCAGTTCTGGCCGGATGCGCCGCGGGAAAAGATGATGACGGCTGAGACGGTGGCCGAGGCAGTGTTACACGCAGCATCGGCGCCTCCGGAGGCATCGGTGGAAGAAATTATTATCGGGCCGACTGCGGGTGTGCTTTAGTTAGCAGCCAGAAGATGCGGCAGAAATGTTCCAGAAACTTGAGATTCGGAGCCTCAACGAGAAGGATCCTGAGGTCATCGCTCAGGCTTTTCAGAAAATCGGCTTTGGAAAGACGGTGAGCCAGTATGAGCGATATCTTGCCGAGCAGGCAGCAGGTACCCGCATCTGCTATGTGGCTGCGCTCGGGAATCAATTTGCCGGTTACGTCACCCTCAACTGGAAGTCTGCCTACTCTGGATTTGCAGAGAAAAACATTCCCGAGATCCAGGACCTCAACGTGCTGCCTGAGTTCTGCAGGAGGGGAATTGGCACTGGCTTGTTGGATTGGGCGGAAGAGGCTGCGTCTAAGCGCGCAGCTATCGTGGGAATTGCTGTCGGACTTCATCCCGGTTACAGCAGCGCTCAACGACTCTACATCAAGAAGGGCTACATTCCAGATGGATGCGGTGTTTGGTATCGCGACCGGCGGGTGGAGGAAGGCATGCAGGCGGTGTTCGATGATCACCTGGTTTTGCACTTGATCAAAGAAGTGAAAACAATCGCTTAGAGGACCTCATCGCGTGCGGATGCCGGGCAGGAGGAGCACGAACAAACCATCGATTAGGGCATGAGGTGACTGCGGTTTCAAGACTACGTCTTTGTGCCTTGGTAATTTGTTGCTGGACAATTTACGCGCTCCTTCTCAGTAGTCCTCAAATGAGTAATATCTTTTCCGTGTTGGCACCAATTTGATCAGAAACAGCCCAGAGATAAATCCGCCTACGTGGGCCCAGAAGGCGACCCCGCCTGTGTTATTGGAGGCGTAGGTGATGCTTGTGGCTGCGCCGCTCAGGAATTGCAGAACAAACCAGTAACCCAGCACCAGCCATGCCGGCAGCCAGAATAC
>DATFDA010000190.1:0-2801 GCA_035252525.1 Candidatus Angelobacter sp.
GCAATCTTTCGCTCGCTGGAGCCCGCCGCCGCGTTCGATTTGGCCGCTTCTTCAATGAGTGCGGCGGTGCGCTTGTTCGTCAGGTCATCGAGCTGGCTGAACACGCCAATGCGAGCGCGATCCGGAGGAATTACGGCGCGCTTGATCCAGCTTCCGTTGGCGTAATCATAGAAATCGTTGCCAGGGAGGACCGCGCGGTCCATGTTGGCAACCGCGATGCCGTGAGTGGCCCCGTTGGAGGGATCAGCGGCTCGTGTTGAGCTGAACGGATATAAAGCGAGAGCGGCCGCCGCGAGCGCAAGAAGCTTATATGCAGTTTTCATAGAGATCCTGGAATTGATAGCACTGTGCCTTAACCCGTCATTTTATAACTTTCATGGGTTCGCCGAAAAATCGGCGCAGAGAGTCCACTCAGACAAAAATTCTTCGCAGGAGCAGACGGTTAGGCGCGGTGCAAACACGGCACAGCGCGGAAAGCCGCATTGAGCACGCGCCCGCCGATGCTCGCTGAAGGTGTGGCACAGAGCCTGCCCTGAGCGACTGAGCAGAGCGAAGGAGTCGAATGGGCGCCCGCTTGTGAGTCTGTCCTTCTGGACGTAACCAGGCGAGAAGAAGACCTTCTCCCATCGAGGATCCAAAGAAGTAACCACGGGGCGAGCAGACGCAAACCGAATCAGCTCTTCCCCGGCTCCGCCACAAACTGATAGCCGAGCCCACGAATGGTCAGCAGGTGTTTCGGTTTCGTGGGGTCCTCTTCTATGTAGCGGCGCAGCCGGACAATAAAATTGTCCATGGCGCGCGTGTCCGTATCCTCATGCAGGTTCCATACCTGCTCCAGGATTTCTTTGCGGCTCACCGGGCGGCCGGCATTCCGAATCAGATAACGCAGCAGTTCGAGCTCCATGACGGTGAGCTGATACAGCTTGCCTCCGCTCGAAAGTTGCAGCCTCTGGAAGTCCACCAGCTTGCCATCAAAGCGGAACTGATCTTCGGCCTGGGATGCGCCTGAATTGGAGCTCTGCTGCCATTTTTTTCTCCGCAGCAGGCTGCTAATCCGGGCCAGCAGGATGTCAAGGTTGAAAGGCTTGGGCAAATAATCGTCAGCGCCACACTCAAAACCTTTCAACACGTCTTCCGGGCGTCCTCGCGCGGTCAGCATGAGCAGAGGAATATAGTTGTGTGCCTGCCTGAGTTCCTGAGCCACGGCGAAGCCATCTTTTCCGGGAAGCATGACGTCGAGCAGCAGCAGTTCAAAGCCAGTGGGGTCGCTCTTCAGGAGATCGAGGGCTTCCTCGCCTGTTTCAGTGAGCGTGATATCGAAACCTTCGGCTTCCAGATTGAAACGCAGCCCTTGCGCGATGTGCTTCTCATCCTCCACGACAAGGACTTTTGTCATACGTGATAAACCCTGCGCAGGCGAAGTGTGAATGTGCTGCCGTGGCCGGGACCCGGGCTTTCCGCCCATACATCACCGCCGTGGCGGCGGGCGATAGAACGCACGATGAAGAGTCCTAAACCAGTGCCCTTGATGATGTCAGTCCCCCTTCCGGCGACGCGATAAAAGCGTTTAAAAATGCGCTTCAACTCGGGGGCAGGAATTCCCATTCCGTTGTCGCGCACCTGGAGGAGCACAGTATCCATGTCTGGTGTCACCAGGTCCACTGTAATCTGGCGATTGTCGCGCGTGTATTTGACCGCATTTTCCAGCAGGTTGGCGACTGCAGTTCGCAGCTCCTCCTGGCTGCCCATCAGGGTCACGTGTCCGGGAGGTTCCGACCCGAAATGGAGCTCTTCAGGCCTCAGGCCATGGCGCAACACGGCCAGGTTTACGCTATCCCGGACGATCGCGGAAAAATTAACATCCTGCCAGTTCTTTTTGTGGCTGCGCTGGCGGACTTCGCCGGCCTTGAGCACCTGCTCCACCGTGCCCAGCAGGCGGTCAGTATCTTCCAGCATCAGCCGGTAAAAGTCATGCCGCCGCGCGTCGTCCACTTGGCGGCGCTCCAGCGTTTCCAGGTAGAGGCGTATGGAGGTAATGGGCGTCTTCAATTCGTGTGTGACGGCATTGAGGAAGCTGTCCTGCTGCTCATTGCGGCGAATTTCGCGAACCAGAAAGATCGTGTTCAGCACCATGCCGGCAATAATCACGGAAAAAAAGATGATACCCAGGACGAGCGGCACCACTTCCCGCCAATTAAGAACGATCCAGGTGATATTGAGAAAGATCGTCAGCCCGACGAGGCAGGCGCCGAGAGTAATGAAAAAGGCAGTCGCCTTGGCCCGGCTGATGATGCGCATACAAGCTGAATTCTAGCGGAGATGCAGGGAGATAAAGAAGGGATGAGAATTCCTCAAATTGAAACGGCCCCGAGGTGGGGGCCGTTTTGCCAATGGTACTCGTAACTTGCCAGTTGCTAGTTGCTGATTTTTAGTCGTCTCCGCCGGCTGCAGATGGAACCGCCTGCGCTTCAGGCCGTACGATTCTCTTTTGTTCAAGAGCTTCAAGCCGCGGCGCTTTCACGTTCCAGACCAGCCCCAGCATCTTCAGCACGCTGATGGCGTACCAGTTCATGTCGACCTCATACCAGGTGAGCCCATGGCGCGCGGACTGCGGATGGGCATGGTGGTTGTTGTGCCAGCCTTCACCGAAGGTCAGCACCGCCACCCAGAAGCTGTTCTTGGAAGTATCTTTGGTGAGGAAACGCCGGCGTCCCCACATGTGAGTTGCCGAGTTGACCAGCCATGTGCAGTGCAGGCCAACAACGGTGCGAAGGAACACGCCCCACATCACAAATTTCCAG
>DATFDA010000191.1:0-2403 GCA_035252525.1 Candidatus Angelobacter sp.
CACCTTGCACTATGAAATACAGGCAGATGGCCTGGTGAAAAAAGACGCAAATGGTTACTTTGAGGAATTTGCATGGTCGGGGTTGATCGTGGATGGAAAGCCTGTAACTCTACCCGCTGCCAGCCAGGCGTTGCGCCAGAAGGTTTCATTGGAACCGAATCCCCGGCTCGCCGTTCCCGACCTGAGCAAGGTTCATCCTATGATGGTCGGCCCCATCACGGATCTCCTGACCATTTATGCTGACATGCTGATCGCAAAATACCGGGGCAAGCTTGCGCACGCCGGCGACCACTTCTATTTCCCTCATGGCACCCCGAACTCCTGGGCAGACGGTATGTACGTAACGCTGGGGCAGGATTCAATCGACTTTGACGTTACACTTGCGGAGGTGAATGAGACGGCGAAGTTTGCGACCGTGGTGGTGAAGCACGAGCCGCCGGAAAAGCCGCAAATCAAAATTCCCGCTGCCTGGATGCAAGCCCCGGTCGCAGACACTCCAAACAACTGGGTGGAGATCAGCAAAGCAGGAGACAAATTTTCTGCCAAGGTGGGAAAGGAAACATTCGTTGCCACGATCACGACAAGTCTTGAGGATGGCCGGATTCTCTCTGCCACCATCCACAATCCCGTAGAGGTGCTACAGCGCGAATGCCAGGATGCCGCACTGACTGCCTGCGGTGAGCCAGTGCGCTATCAAATACTCCGGAATGTGGAAATTAAATAGCAGTCTCGATACTGCTCCTCCCGAGTTGTCAATTTTCTTCTGTTTCCGTGCCTCCGTGTTGGATTTTTGATAAATTCGCATATTCGCCCCAGGAGCAGAAATGAAAGCCATTCGCTTCCATGAATTCGGTGGTCCCGAGGTTCTGAAGTATGAGGACGCACCCGATCCCAAGCCGCGCAAGGACCAGGTGCTGGTACGGGTGAAGGCGTGCGCGCTGAACCATCTTGACCTGTTCATCCGCAAGGGACTGCCGGGCATCAAACTGCCGCACATCAATGGCAGCGATGTTTCCGGCGATATCTCCGAGGTGGGCGAGTACATCACGGATCTCAAACCGGGACAGCGTGTGCTTCTGGCTCCGCATACTTTCTGCGGCTACTGCGAGGCTTGCAGCAAGGGTCAGCAGAACTTTTGTCCGCAATACAGCGTTCTGGGATATTTGAATGACGGCGGCAACGCCGAATATATTGCAGTGCCTCGGGTCAACGTTCTGCCCATCCCAGATGAATTGACCTACGATGAAGCCGCCGCAGTGCCGCTGGTTTTTCTCACCGCCTGGCACATGCTGGTGGGACGGTGCGGCATCAAGCCAGGTGATACGGTGCTGGTGCTGGGCGGCGGGTCAGGCATTGGATCAGCAGCGATTCAAATTTGTAAAATGTTCGGGGCAGTGGCCATTGCCACGGCGGGAGATGAGAACAAGCTGGAGCAATCCCGCGAACTGGGCGCCGAGTATACCATCAACCACTATCAGCAGAAGATTTCCGATGAGGTGAAGAAGATCACCAATAAAGCCATGTGTGACATCATCTTTGAACACGTGGGAAAGGCCACCTGGCAGGAGAGCATGAAATGCATGAAGCCGGGCGGCAAGCTGGTGACCTGCGGGGCCACCACGGGGCCGGAAGCCAGCTTTGACATACGGTTCCTGTTTGCACGGCAGCTCTCGTTTTTAGGCTCCTTTATGGGAACGCAGGGAGAGTTCCACGAGGTGATGAAACACATTTTTTCCGGTAAGCTGAAGCCTGTAGTGGACCGTAGCTTCCCCCTGCGCGATGCTGCTGCAGCACATCAACGTCTGGAGAAAAGCGAACAGTTCGGCAAAGTGATTTTGAATCCGTAGGAGATTTAACATGAGCGTGCTTGAAACCGGCAATTTCGGCAATGATGAAGCCACCGACTGGCTCTACGACCTGGAAGAGACATACGGCGCTGAGCTGCTGGCGGAAGCCTTTGATACCATCATCAAAGGCGAATTCCACGAGCAGGCGGACTGCTGCATCGCCCTGGCAGCCGCGGAAATGGTGGCCGCGGCCAAAGGCAAGCCGGCGCCTGATCTCCCTGATGAGGCGCGCAAGTGGCTGGGCAATCAGGACACAGGGGACGTGAACAAGATCAAAGGGCTCAACAAAAAGGCGATTACTGCTGTCAAGAAAATCCAGGCACACTCTGAGCTGCGCGACCAATGGGAAGACTCGGATGGTTGGCATAGCTGGAACATGGTGGTAGAAGGACTGCTGAAACGATTGGCGTGAGCTGATTGGTTTGCGCACCAGGTGTAGCATCCTGACACATCAAGCCACGCAAGTTTTTGTAGTCGTACCAGCGTAAGCACCATTTTCCCTTGCATGACCACACCAGCCACTTCACCCGCAACTCACAACCAGACGGAAAGCCGA